>NZ_KV821507.1:0-13923 GCF_001815675.1 Neisseria sp. HMSC065D04 | reverse complement strand
AACGCCGTACTGGTTTAAATTTAATCCACTATACTTTCCGTAATACCTGTCATGTTAAACTTGCAGTAACGCCAAACACTCTTTCAGACGACCTAAACCTTATGCGCCACCTTATCCCCCTCTTCTTCCTATCGTTTCCGTTAGCAACCTATGCCGGCGGTGATTCTTCAAAAGCCCAAGTCCTCAGTATTGTAGGCAGCCACGGTTACTATCAAATTTCCGTCCGCCAAATAGAACACCTAATTTATGACGATGGATGTACGACATACAATATCCGTATTACCCCTCCTAGAAAAACCTTTTGGGATCTGCTTGGTCTGAGACAAGCTGGCGACCATCCCACCGCCGAACAAACACAAGCTGCTGCCGCAGTGTTGAAACAGTATGCTGCCAATCAGCAACCGCTAGAAATCGGCTATTTGGGCGGCGGACTGTATCCCGATCCTCGACAAAAATGCCTTTATCACGGCACTGGGATGAGGTTTGATGCACCGGACTATTTAGCCGTACGTCAAGACGGACGCCTGAGTCTATATCCTTATCTGACCAAACCATAAATACATCCCCGCCACAAAGTAAAAGGTCGTCTGAAAACGGACGCAGTCAGTTTCTGCGGAGCTAAAACGAACTCAGTGAATCTTGAGAACAGTTTTTTCAGACGACCCTTCCTAATACCAGCCAATCGAAATAAAAATCTCTCCCGCCCCAACCCGCTCGGTTCAAGCCTCATCTACTGTACGATATCGCCCCACTCCAAACCGAATTTCTGCAAATATTTGCGCAGTCTGTCGCTGTCATTGGTTTTGGCGCGGCTGTTTCGGGAAACATGAAACAATGCCCTTCCCGCCTGCGCCATGTTTTGGTGTTTGCGGCATTCGTCAATCACGTTCTGCAATTGCAAGCGGTCAAACAAATCCAAATTTTCCCAATCGATTTTGTCGGGATAGTTATCCGCCTTTTCAGACGACCCCTTGTGTAAAAGGTCGTCTGAATCCGCCTCTTCAGCCCATAACCATTTGAGTCGCTCAATTTCCGCCGCCACTTGCTCCGCCTGTATCCTGCCCTGCGGGGCAAGCGTGGCCAGGCGCATGATGCTGGCGGCAAGGTCGCGGAAATTGCCGCGCCATCGGGCTTCGTTTGAATGGGCGAAGGCAAGGTAGGCAGACAGGGCTTCTTTATTGAAACGGGTGGCGCGGCCGAGTTCCTGCGAGGCGAGCGCGAGCTGGTGTTCGATGTTCGGCTCGATGTCTTCGCGGCGGTCGGCGAGCGCGGGCAGCGGGTAATTCCAGATATTGATGCGGGCGAACAGGTCTTCGCGGAAGCGTCCGGTGCGGATTTCCCGCCGCAGGTCGCGGTTGGTACCGGCAATCAGCTGGAAGCTGCTTTGCACTTCCTTGTCGCTGCCGACGGGATAAAAATGTTTTTCTTCAATGGCTTTGAGCAACATGGCCTGTTCGTCCAAGCCCAATTCGCCGATTTCGTCCAAAAACAGCACGCCGCCGTCGGCGGTTTTCAAATAGCCTTCGCGCTTTTCCGCCGCGCCGGTAAACGCGCCTTTTTTGTGTCCGAACAGGGCGGAAGCCGCGCCGTCTCCGCGCAAGGTGGCGCAGTTCACATCGACAAACTCGCCTTTAATCAGATGGCGCGCCTTTTTCAATTCGAAAATCCTGCGTGCCAGCATCGATTTGCCCGCGCCGGTAGGACCGGAGAGCAGAATCGGCGACGGAGAATGCAGCGCGACTTGTTCGATTTCGGCAATCATGCGGTTGAAGGCGGCGTTTTGGGTGGAGATGCCGCTTTTCAGGTAGCGCACCGCATCATCGCGCACGGCGGCAAGGCGTTCGGCAAGCACATCGTAACGCGCCAAATCCAAATCGATGATTTCATAACCGCCGATATCGCCTTTCCCCATGCTGCGCCTTTGGTTTTTCGGCGGCGCAGTCTGCAACAGCACGCCGGGGATTTGGCGCGATTCCACCAATAAAAACAGGCAGATTTGCGCAACGTGCGTACCCGTGGTGATATGGGTGAGATAAGTTTCTTCTTCAGTATCAAACGTATAGCCCGCCGCCCAGTCGTGCAGCTTGGTATAAACCTCGGAAAAATCCCACGGGTTTTCCAGCTCCATAGGCACGAGATTGACAACGGTGTGTGGCGACACCTGCTGAATATCGGCTTTCACATGATCCGCCAGATCGCGGTATTTCTCCGCATAAAACAGCTCCATGCGGTCAAGATGGAAATCATGACGCTGATTCATGGCGACATTCGGCCGCCACTTCTGCCAACGCCCTTGACCGAAACCGCTGTCCAATACCGTACCGAGAAAGCTGACGGCGACTTGTTTTTTGGGTGCAGTATTCATTTTCAGACGACCTAAACCATTCTTTCCAAGACAAATGCGCCGTAATCATCGCCCAAAGGCAGCTCGAAATCCGTATGTAAGATTTGGCGTTCCGCCTGCACGGTTTCACCGGTTTCCGGGTTGAAACCCTCTTTCAAGGTCGTCTGAAAATACACGCCGAAGCCGCGTTTCTGCCATGCGGGCAGTTCGTTGAAATTAATGTTATTTTCAAACAGCAAATCGTGTTTTTGAGCGCGTGTCAGCCCGCTGACGGCATCCGTGGCGCGGGACACGCTTTCGCCTTTTTTACGCAGCATCCAATAGCAGTGGGCGTTGAGCGCGTTGCGGTGCGCGTCTTCATGCCGCCAACGGAAATAATCGACCACCAGTTTTTCGTTCGGCAAAACGCAAACCCGTGCATCAAAAGCGGCAGATTGCCCGTGCGCTACCGAAAAGGCAGCGCTGGCTTCGCCCGCCAATACCGAAATGATTTTGCGCGTTTTGCGTTTGAACGTATCGTCGTCGCGGCGCAACAGCAGCGAAATTTCATCGCTTTCCGAATAGCCGTACGCCACATTGAAACCGCACTGCATCAAATGCCGGACGGTGTGTGCCATCAGGTCGCGGAAGCGGATATCGAACGGGGCTTCAAACTGCCAAATTTCCTTAGTCAACCGCGTAAAGCCGCGACCGTCCAAGCGCACTACGATGAAGTTTTCCTGCGGCACGCAGAAATCGTAAGCGGTTTCGTATTGCCGCAGGCGTTTGTCCAAATCGTCGAATCGCATCACATCTCCTTAAATATCTTATTTTCTATAAATCTATCTAAAAATATATTTTTCAGCATTCTACGCTTTTTGCCGCAAAAGACCACATCAAAATATATTTTCTTTTTATTCAATAAATTAAAAATTAATTTTGAAATTTTTTTATCGTTGGCACGCTGTTGGCTATGTTGTAAATGTAACGATGCAGCAGATGCTGCGGAAAATACAGTTCTACAGGAAAGAATTTTCCGTAAATTTTTAGCTGCCGTGTCGTTACAGGGCGAATGCCGACAAGACTACAAAGTTTCTGCAGGTTCGACTCCTGCCTCGCCTAATAGGCGTTGACGTCTTGTTTTTCTAGTCGCCCACCTTTTCTGATTCAGCAGGCAAATGCCAGCCTTGTTTCCCTGAATGGTTGATGGCTTGCTGTATCGCTTGATCACTCAAGGTCGTCTGAAACTTTTCAGACGACCTACGATAAAAACCGTTTTAGGTGCATTCGGCAAATGCCGGAGGAATTACAGCCTGCCAACGCTCGAGGTCGCGGGTTCGAATCCCGCCTCTGCCGCCAACTATGGCAGAGTAGCTCAGAGGATAGAGCGCGTAAAAATTTCTCTACTCCTTGTTGCCAGATGTACCACCCCTTACGGGCGGATGCCGGCAGGATTACATTAGATCGGTTATTGCGGGTTCGATTCCCGCCGTCGGAAACGGCGTAAATCCTGCCAATCTAGCCGCCCACCTTTTTCGCAGTATGGCGGACAAATGCCTTGGGAACTACATTCGTCGCAGGTTCGAGTCCTGCCCCGCTTTCGGCGGGTAGCTCAGTCGGTTAGAGCAATAAGGCGTTTCCAAAAAACTCGTTGTTTGCCGTGCTGCCCCTTATCAACACTTTCAGACGACCTGAAGGAGGCATAGCCATGAATATCCTTTTCCCAAAAAAAGCTACCTGAAACTGAGCCGACTTTAAGGAATAGATATGAACACTTGGCTAATCATCGGCGTCATCGTTTTTTCGACTCTGGTTTGCGGGTCGTTCCAAACCTGCCGCAGCCGTAAACGCGAGCAGGCTTGGCGGAAACAGGCTTTTCCCGAAGCGGAATGCAGTTTGATAAAGGGAGGCTGCCGTTACGACATCTCGCTTTCAGACGGCCGCACCTTCCGCCAAGCCGAAATACTCGGCACGGCGCAGGGCAAAGAAGCAGATTTTCTGTTCGGCTATGGAAGTATGCTTGTGCTGCGTCTTTCAGACGACCGCAAAGCCTATGTGCAGCAGGCATGTATCCGCTGCATGATTGAAAGCAAGATTTTAGAGGATTAAATAAAAAGTTTAGGGCGCAACCGGCAAATGCCGGGGAAATTACATCACTTAGGGAGTACGAGGTACGGGTTCAAATCCCGTTTCCGTCAGACAAGGGCGGAATAGCTTAACCGGCAGAGCGCGTAAAAAATGCATTTCCCCAACCCTTGTTGCAGGACGCGCCCACCCCTTACGGGCGGATGCCGGCAGGATTACATTGGATAAACAATCGTCGTACTAATAATACGAAGCAGAAATCCTGCCACAGACTAGCCGCCCCCCCCTTTTTTACAGCAGCAGGCGGATGCCTGAAGGGATTACATTAACCTTCCACGTTAAAAAACCGTATCCCTTCAAATATTAGCCGCTGCGCTGCCACCCATTCAAGGTCGTCTGAAAACGCTGCTTTTGTGAAGCTAAAGCGTCAGACCACCCAAAACCAACAACACGAAAGGAAATGAAAATGGCTAACACCACCTTGTTCCAATCCGTTAAAACCCGTTTGACCGCTGCCGACACCCGCAACGAAGCAGGCGGCATCGCCTACACGCTGACACCCAAACAACAGCTCGCCCAGCTTGCCGCCACCGGCTGCCTGAACAGCACCTACTACACCGATGCGCAAGACCAGCTTGAGCAAGTATTGGAATTGGCAGAAAACCTGGATGCCGAGTTTATCGCCAAAACCGCCGTGTACGCCCGTCAAAAAGGCTTCATGAAAGACATGCCCGCGCTGTTGCTTGCCGTATTGGCGCAAAAAGACGTGAACATGCTTGCCCGCGTGTTCGACCAAGTGGCGGACAACGGTAAAATGTTGCGCAACTTCGCGCAAATCATCCGCAGCGGCGCAGTCGGCAGAAAATCCTTCGGCAACCGTCCGAAAAAACTAATGCAGACCTGGCTTTTGACCGCCACCGAAAAACAACTGTTGAACGCAGCCGTCGGCAATTCACCGTCGCTGGCGGACGTGGTCAAAATGGTGCATCCCAAACCGCGTGAAGCATGGCGCGCCGCATGGTTTGCGTGGCTCATCGGCAAACCGTACGACCGCGAAGCATTGCCGCCCATCACCCGCGCCTTTGAAGACTACAAACAAAGCCGCCAAGGCGCATTGCCCGACGTTCCCTTCCAAATGCTCACTGCCTTGGAATTGAATAGCGGCGACTGGACGCAAATCGCCCGCAACGGCTCATGGCAGCAGGTTCGCCAAAACCTGAACACTTTCCTGCGCCACGATGTGTTTGTGAAAAGCAAAAACATCAAAATGGTGACAGAAAAACTGCGCGACCAAACCGCCATCCGCCGCGCCCGCGTCCTGCCTTACCAATTGCTGACCGCGTATCAGGCAACATCCGAAAAGATGCCGTTTGAAATCCGCGAAGCCCTGCAAGATGCGATGGAAACCGCCGTACAAAACGTACCGGCCATCCGAGGCAAAGTCGTGGTTTGCCCGGACGTCTCCGGCTCCATGCACAGCCCGGCCACCGGCTATCGCGGCAGCGCGACCAGCAGAACCCGCTGTATCGACATCGCCGCGCTCGTGTCCGCCGCCATGTTGCGCACCAACCCGAAAGCCCGCGTGATACCGTTTGAACGAATCACGGTAAACGTGCAGCTCAACCCGCGCGACAGCGTCATGACCAACGCCGAAAAACTCGCCAATATCGGCGGCGGCGGAACGGCATGTAGCGCACCGCTCGCCCTGTTGAACCGCGAAAAAGCCGATGTGGATTTGGTCGTCATCGTGTCTGACAACGAAAGCTGGGCAGACCTCGGACAATGGGGCGGCAAAACCAGCCTGATGAAAGAATGGGACATCCTGAAACAACGCTGCCCCGAAGCCAAACTCGTCTGCTTGGACATCCAGCCCTACACCACCGCACAGGCGCAAAACCGCCATGACATCTTGAACATCGGGGGCTTCTCCGACCAAGTGTTCACGCTCATCGGCTCGTTCGCCGAGCAAGGTATGGGCGCGGATTTCTGGGTGGAAGAGATTGAGAAAACCGAGCTGGCGGCGGTAAATTAGCCAAGGGTCGTCTGAAAATAAGGTGGCAACGTTTTCAGACGACCTTACCGGTAAAAGATTGAGTGGCAAACATGAATGCTGACGAACTTGCCCTGTGCAAAACCTTTCCCGCGACCCTGCGGCATGAGGCAGAAACGCTGATTTTGCGGCAGCCCTACCGCAGCCGCTTGTCCGTCCTCCAAGGGGAAACCGTTGTTTCAGACGGACAGACAATCCGCCTCATCAGACGCCAATATGCGGCTTTCCATGCGAAAGGGGACGAGGTTCGGCAACTGATGGCACACTGTCTGAATACCCGCCATCACGACGGTCATGTTCGCGAACGGCATTTCAAACCGCTGCTCGCCGCCGGACAGCCTGCGTTCGTCCTGCCTTTTGCCGCACAGTTGCTCGGCGAATATGTTTTGCCGATACAATTTAACGTTGCCGTATTTTTCCAACACAACGCTGCGGCTTTGGCACGTTTTTTCGCTGACAACCCGCTTTATTGGCAAAAGCAGAAAAACCGCATCCGCAGCTATTGGCATTGTTATCACAGCAGCCGTTATCCCGATTGGCAAAGTTATCCCGTCCGTTTGTTGGCGGAAGAAATCGATAAGGAAATCGCCCGTATTGTTTTCAGACGACCCCTCACACCAAACGTCGTCTGAAAACCCAAATAAGGAAACTAAAACCATGCAAAAATTCATCTTAATCCGCGGTCATCAAGGTTCGGGAAAATCGACTTTCGCCGAACAAAAAGCCGCCGAATTTAAAGCGCAGTATCCGGATGCGGAAATCGTCCGTATTGAAAACGACTTGCTCATGACCGACGAAAACGGCGTGTACCGCTGGTCGGGCGAGGCGTTGGATAAGGCGCAGAAACGCGGTAATGCTTTGATGACCGAGACCTTAAAAATCGGGCGTCAAAATCCGAACCGCAACATTTTAATCATCCATTCCAACACCAACCAAAAGGCTTCGCGTTGCCGCCATTTGTTGGATCTGGCGAAAAAAAGCGGTTTTGAAACAGAAATCTACCGTATGCACAATTTCTATCCCAACCTGCACGGCGTGAAAGAGCATGACGTGTTGGCGGCGTATATCAAGCTGAACCAAAACCGCGTGGCAAACGAAATCCACGTTGAAGCCGTACAACCCGCCAGCGCGGAACAACTGGAAAAAATCAAGCAAATGCAGGCTTTCCAGCAGCAACCCCTACCGTTTGACGAAGCGCAGCAAACCTTTGTCACCGAAAATTATCTGCAACACGGCAGCCGCAACTTTACCGCCAAAGCATCCAAACGCTATCCCGAATTGCGCGTATTGAAATACGCCCGCAGCGTGTTCTACAACAACCGCTTCGACGATGCGCTGCTGGAAATGCGCGGTTTGATTATCGACGCGCACAACCGCATCATCGTGCGCCCGTTTAAAAAAGTGTTCAATTATTCGGAACGTATCGCCAAAGGCAGCCGTTATCCGATCCGCATTAGCGACGAGAGATTGGTGGACGCGGTCGTAAAAGTAAACGGCTTCCTCGGCTGCTGCACTTTCGTCTCGCTTTCAGACGACCACCCGTCCCACGGCGCGGCGTTTGACGGAAAAGTGCTGTATTCGACCACCGGCTCGCTCGACAGCGCGTTTGCCGACATGACCGCCGCACACTGCGTGCAATACGAAACCCTGTTCCGCGCTTATCCGAACCACACTTTTTTGTTTGAAATCACAGACGCGAAAGACATCCACATCATCCGCGAAGAATTGGGTGAAACCTTAATCGGCTGCATCGATGTGGCAACAGGCCGTCAGTTTAGCGAAGCCGAATTGGACGAAATCGGCAAACAATACGGCATCCGCCGCCCAGAAACGCTAAAAAACATCACGTTCGGCGAGCTGAAAGGTCGTCTGAAAAACGTGGAACACGAAGGCTTTATGGTATTTGATGCACAAACCGGCGAAATGCTGTTCAAACTCAAATCGCCGTATTACCTGATTTCCAAGTTTCTGGGACGAAGCAACGAAGGCAACATCGGACGCAAGCTCGACAAACGCCATGTCGATGAAGAGTTTTACCCCTTAATCGACCATATCCACGACCATCGCGAAGCGTTCAACGCTATGCCGGAATTGGATAAGATCGCGTTTATCCAAGCATTCTTACGACAACTGTAAGGTCGTCTGAAAAATGCCTAACGCTTGTGATAATATGACGGCGGCGGATACTTCGTTTCATCCAGCCCTCATTATCACAAAAGGAAAAATAATGAAAAAAACCAATATTGTCAAAAAATTGATGCTTGCCGCCGTAATGCTCCCGTTAGCGGCACAGGCGGCGCAAGCTGCGGAGATGGCATCCTTCGGCGAACCGCCCAAAGACTTCAAAATCGACTATCAAACCGAACAAAACGGCATGATCATGGTCGAGCTCGTACCGCAAAAACAGACTGTCGACAACTGGACAAAAATGATCACCCTGCAATCCATGGCAGGCGCAAAACCGGGCGTGGCCGCATTCGGCAACAATCTGTCCACCTTATGGAAAAATACCTGCCCGGGAGGCAGCTTTGACACTGTACAGGAAGGGAAAGAAAACGGTTATCCCTTCGCATTATGGATGATGGCTTGCGAAAACAACCCGAGCAGCAACAAACCCGAATGGACTTTGGTAAGGGCAGTACAAGGCAACGACGGCCTGTATGTGAAACAATACGCCTTCCGCTATGCGCCAGACTTTGCTGAAATAACCAATGCCCTGGATCATCTGAACAATTTAATCGTCTGCGACAATAGTGCGAAGCATCCTTGCGGCAAAAACGGAAAATAAGCGTTTAAACGTTTTCAGACGACCTTGATGGCAGAGTACGACAAGGTCGTCTGTCTAAAACAAAAGCCATAATGCGCTTACGCCCCGCGTTCGAATGCCTCGATTTCACCAACCTTAGGCGCATAACTGCTGCTTGTGTCGTGGCGCAAATCCAACCAAATATCCACCAGCGCCCAAGCGGCAGGCGCGGCAATGACGTTCTGCCCCATGCACAATACCTGCGCGTCGTAGTTTTCCACCGAACCGCGGACGGTAAGCAAATCGTGCGCCGTCGCCGCCCGTATGCCGCGTACCTTATTGGCGGCAATCGCCGTACCCACGCCCGTACCGCAAATCAACAGCGCGCGGTCGGCACGTCCCGCCGCCACTTCCTGCGCCGCCGCAAACGAAAGCTGCGGATACGTTCCGTCCAACGAAGATAAATCAACCAAGCTGCCGACACGCGGATCGTTTTGCAAATGCGCTTTGAGTGCGTCTTTTAATAGTGCGCCGTTGGCCGGCGCGGCAATAACCAAACGCATACATACTCCTTAACCACATAATAAACATAACCAGCATACGCCCGCTTGCAAGACGGTTCAAGCCGATAGCCGCACTACCGCACCATAAACCGCATCGAAAAATCACAGGAAACGCAACATGAGCAAAATCTTTTTCACATCCGACCTACATTTTTCGCACAAAAACATCGCCAAATTCTGCCCGCAGTTCCGCCCGTTCGACAACATCGCCGACATGGACGAATACCTGATCAGAACATGGAACGAAACCGTTTCCCCCGACGATGACGTATACAACTTGGGCGATTTGTCTTTCGCCCACGACATCAAAAAAATCGCAGCCGTCCTATCGCGCCTCAACGGCAAACACCACTTGATTTACGGCAACCATGACGACATCATCCGCCGTCACAACAAATACCTGTTTGAAACCGTCAAATACGACGGCCACCCACTGCTGTCATCCGCCCGAACCTACCGAAAACTGCAATTGGACGAAATAGACAACACGCTGATTTTGTTCCACTACCCGATTAACGAATGGGATGGCTGCCACAGAGGCTGGTATCACTTATACGGCCATTTGCACGACCGTCTGGCAGAAATCCCCGGCCGCGCCTTAAACGTCGGCTTCGACCTGCACGGCCGTTTCCTCACCCCGCAAGACATCGACAGCTTCCTCAGCCCGCTGCCGAAAATCTCATATTTTGGGGAAAACCCGACCGTTCCGTCCCAAGTAGAGGCTGCCAAGGATTTCGTAGCACACCAGTTACGTTCACTCAACAATAAAGCCAATCAGAAGGCGCAAAAATAAAACTCAAACTGATGCGGGTAGCCATGTTCAAATACGGATAGCGTGACTCCATCCAATATCAAAAAGGTCGTCTGAAAAACATTTTCAGACGACCCCAAGCATCAAACAAACCATGCCGCCTTCTTTTCAATCTTGTATTGTCAAAAACAAATTTACAGTCAGAATGTTATACAGTATCATCTCAAAACTCATTTACTTTCTTTCAGACGACCTATCCCTCTCTTAGAGCAGACCGATAATTCGGTAGCGCATTACTTTAGTTTCATAGCAAAATCAAAATTTGTTATATGCCGCCGATGTTCTTATCTGCTTGCGCCAACTCATCACCTTAAGGTCGTCTGAATGCTTTACGACTTATGAATTCCATTCTCTTAACCGGCCTATTCCAACGGCTGCTGATTGCCCTTCTTGCAATTGCAGCATTATGGGCAATATATTTTTGGGCAGTCGCATCATGAGCATCAAGGTAGAAAATCTAACAGTCAGCTACCAACGCCGCCCTGCCATCCACCATATCGATATTACTTTTGAAGACCACAGCATGTGGGCAATTTTCGGTCCCAACGGTGCGGGAAAATCCACGCTGCTCAAAGCCATTATGGGACTTCAAAACATCGATACGGGCAAAGTGTCCCTTGAAGGATTGCAACGTAAAGATATCGCCTATCTGCCCCAGCAGTCGGACATTGACCGCAGCCAGCCCATGACTGTCTTTGAGCTTGCCGCGATGGGTTTATGGTACGAAATAGGCTTTTTTGGCCGCGTGAACGCCCAACAACACCAACGGGTGATGGCTGCATTGGAGCGCGTCGGCGTTCAGGATCTTGCCGACCGTCAAATCTCCCACCTTTCCAACGGGCAATTCCAACGTGTCCTATTTGCGCGGATGCTGGCTCAAAACGCCAACTTCTTGCTCTTGGACGAACCTTTTAACGCGGTAGATGCCCGAACAACTTACGCATTGCTAGACGTATTGAAACAATGCCATGAAGAAGGTCAAGCCATCATTGCCGTTTTGCATGATTACGAACAAGTACGAACCTATTTTCCCCATACCATTCTGATTGCACGGGAAAAAGTTGCCGCAGGCGCAACCCATACCGTACTGACCGACGCCAATTTAAGCCAAGCCAATGCACTGATGCAAAGGCAAGAATCGGCAGATTGGTGCGAAATATAGTGGATTAACTTTAAACCAGGACGGCGTTACCTCGCCTTAGCTCAAAGAGAACGATTCTCTAAGGTGCTGAAGCACCAAGTGAATCGGTTCCGTACTATCTGTACTGTCTGCGGCTTCGTCGCCTTGCCCTGATTTAAATTTAATCCACTATATAACAAAAAAGCATTGCAAATTTCCATTGCAATGCTTTTTTATTGAAGTCCTATCAAGCAATTAGCTTACGGCTACAAAATAAAAACTGCACTATTGCTAGTGCAGTTTTTTCAAATCATCATTGAAACGATGATTAGCGTTTTTTACCGGTAACGGTAGCAACCGCCAGGTTTTCGTTACGTTTCAGAGAAACGCTTTCTACACCTTCAGGCAGTTGGATGTCAGACAGGTGAAGGATGTCGCCGGCAACGACTTTAGTGCAGTCCAAATCCAAGTATGCAGGGATGTTGGCAGGCAAAGCAACCACTTCAACAGTAGTGTTCAACAGGGATACGCGACCGCCTTGCAGTTTAACGGCTTGAGAGTTTTCAGCGTTAACAATGTGCAGGGGAACGCGGATACGTACAGGTTGGTCGGCTTTAACAGCTTGGAAGTCGATATGTTGAACTTCGCGACGGAACGGGTGCATTTGGAAATCACGGACGATAACGTCTTTGGTTTCACCGTTCAGGGACAGTTTGATCAGTGCAGTGTGGAAAGATTCTTTTTCCAATGCGTAGAATACAGTTTTGTGATCCACAGCGATTGCAACGGGCTCTTGACCTTCACCGTACAAAATGCCGGGGATTTGGCCTTCGCGACGCAGGCGGCGGCTCGCACCAGTGCCTTGTGCTTCACGAACAGAGGCTTGAATTTCATAAGTCATGTTAAATACTCCAAATTAAATAAAACTACCGTCATCGGCCGCGACCAGCTTAAGACGGCTTCGGGGTTATGGCAGCAACATGCTGCCTGTCATCACTTCTTCATTGAAAAGATATGAGACGGATTCTTCATTGCTGATGCGGCGAACCGTTTCAGCCAAAAGGCCGGCAATCGTCACTTGACGGATACGGTCGCATTGTTTGGCCGCTTCAGACAAAGGGATGGTGTCGGTAACGACAACTTGGTCGATTTCAGACGAGGCAATACGGCTGACTGCCTCTCCCGAGAATACGGCATGGCTGGCATATGCCAAGACACGTTCTGCTCCGCGCTCTTTCAAAGCGACGGCAGCTTTACACAGCGTATTCGCGGTATCAATCATGTCGTCCACAATCAAACAGGTACGGCCTTGGATGTCGCCGATGATGTTCATAACTTCCGCCACATTGGCTTTCGGACGGCGTTTGTCAATAATTGCCAAATCGGCATTTAATGATTTTGCCACAGCGCGGGCACGGACTACGCCGCCAATATCAGGGCTGACTACGGTCAGGTTTTCAATCCGTTGCTGTTTGATGTCATTCAACAGAATAGGAGTGGCATAGATGTTGTCGACAGGGATATCAAAGAAACCCTGAATCTGGTCGGCATGCAAATCAACAGTCAAAACACGGTCGATACCTGCGGAATACAACATATTTGCCACCAGTTTGGCGGAAATCGGAACGCGCACAGAACGCGGACGGCGATCTTGGCGGGCATAGCCGAAATAGGGAATTGCTGCGGTAATACGACCGGCAGAAGCGCGTTTCAGCGCATCGGCCATCGTCAGGATTTCCATCAGGTTATCATTGGTTGGGGCGCAGGTGGGCTGCAGGATAAAAACATCACGACCACGGACGTTTTCCATTAATTCGATGGCAATTTCGCCGTCTGAAAATTTGGATACGGAGGCTTCGCCCAACGAAATATCCAAGTGTTTGACAACGCGTTGCGCCAACTCCGGATTTGCGTTGCCGGTAAATACCATCAAACTGTCATATGCAGCCATATTTTCACCTGATTTTATGTTTAACTTCCGCTCAGAAAACGTCATGCTTCCCTCTGCCTATGTCCAAGACATTACGAGCGGTATTATACGCACAATGAACGGCATAGTGAATTAAATTTGCAGCGTTATATCGCAGTTACGCCTCATCACAATCCAAATTTATCACTATAAAACAAAGTTTTTCTGCGTTATCATTGATTTTCAACATAAAAGAGCGTGTAAGGAAACTTACACGCTCTTATTTGGCTGGGGAGGAAGGATTCGAACCTTCGCA
>NZ_KV821506.1:16856-19947 GCF_001815675.1 Neisseria sp. HMSC065D04 | reverse complement strand
TTGTCGGAGGAAGGGCTTTTTTGCAAAGGTCTCGCTAGGCAGATTGAGGGTGCATCAAGTTTAAACTGGTGGGGTGTTGCCCTCACTTCAGCTCGCGGAGAGGCATTTTCTAAAGTGTTGAAGCACCTTAAAAAATCGGTTTCGTACGATTTGTACTGTCTGCGGTTTCGCCGCCTTGTCCTAATTTAAACTTAATCGACTTTATCGCGTTATTTCCGTTTTACAGGAACTTGGCGGCAAGGTATCCGGCAGCCACCAAGCCGAACATGGCAAGAATGCCCAATACGCTGATCAGGATGTAGGTGTTCTTTTTGGATTGCAAAGCAGCCAATTGGGGATCTTCACCCAATTCTTGGCGGAGTTTGCTTTCCAGTTCCGAACGGATTTGTTTGCGTAGGAGTTTTTCTTCGCGCTCTTTTTCGATTTGCAGCTTATGGGCGATTTCCGCTTGTTTTTTATGCTCAAACGCCACCCGTTCCTGCCATTCGATGCGCTTGCGCTGGATGATTTGCTCGGTTGCGCTGGCAAGGTGGAAATGGCAGACGGGACATTCCGTCGCCTCGTGATCCTCAATCAGGGTCAAACATACGGGACACTGGCGGATTTCAGGAGCCGCTTCTTCCTGTTCTTCGCCGCTGAGATTCAGCTCCAATTCCATCGATTGGCGGACGATGACATCCAATCCCAAATAATTGAAATATTGTTGGGCGTTTTCACGTTCGTCTTGGGTGCAGTTCTCGGCAATAATGGCTTGCGGACGTTCGGCAAGCGCTTGAACCAAATCTTCGGCTTCTTTTTCCGGCAGATTATCGTACAAGCAGGCGTTGATGCGCTCGCGATCGACATCCGGCGGATAAGAAACATAAACGTCGTAAAGTTTATCTTGTTTCTTCATTGTGATCCCATGAGATATAAAATCCTGCTTTGTTATTTGAAGGCAGGTATTTAGTGTCGGTTTTGTTATAAAGTATAGATTATTATTCGTCTATTTGTCTTAACCGAAGGATAAAGGGTATTTTATTCGGCTGAAATAGTATAAATGCCCGATTCTGACCGATTATAGTATATTAATGAATATTACCAAATGGAACTATGAATTATAAGATAGATGTTATTGCTTTGAAAGCATATCAATCTAAAAGGCCGCCTGAGTGAACAGACGGCCTTTTTTAGAAAACAGTGTATTAGACGGAAAATGAAGAACCGCAACCGCAAGTGGTCTCCGCATTCGGATTGCGGATAACGAATTGGGAACCTTGCAGGCTTTCGGTGTAGTCGATTTCCGCGCCGACCAAATATTGATAGCTCATCGGATCGACCAAGAAAGTCAGCCCGTTTTTTTGGATTTCAAAATCGTCATCGTTTTTGATTTCGTCAAAGGTAAAACCGTATTGGAAGCCTGAGCAGCCGCCGCCGTTGACGAATACGCGCAGTTTCAAGTCGGGATTGTTTTCTTCGGCAATTAAATCAGCTACTTTGGTGCAGCAGCTTTCTGTAAAAATGATAGGGCTTTCGTCTGACATGATGTGATTCCTTTTATATAAATATTGCCAGTATTGTCGCGCAAACGGATTCTTGAAGCAAGAAGAGGGTGTTGCGGATCGGGCGGCAATATCTGTTAACCGCTTACATGGCTGCAATCTCGAAAAATTTCAATAGGCAGGCGGACAGCCTTTACACCGTCCGTCCTGTTAAAAAATAGGAAAACATGAATTCAGGTCGTCTGAATACAACGCAGATCAGATAATCCGTCCAAACCATTCCACGCGGCCGATGATGGCAACATCTTCGGTCATTTTGTTTAAATCGATTTCAAAGGCCGGATAGGCTTCGTTGGCGGAGATGACGTTGACGATGCCGCCGGGTATGACTTGCAGCCGTTTCACCAAAAGATTTTCATTGATACGCAGAACATATAACCCATCGCGCGGGGTGGTTTCGCTGCGGTTGATGAGGATGGTATCCCCGTCGTTCAGGACGCCTTCCATAGAATCACCTTTGACGGAAATGACCGACAGGTTTTTGGTGTCGCGGGTAACGTAGTTTTCAATCCAGTAACGGCGGAATGCCATGGTAAACATGGGTTTTTCATCGCCGACAAGCTGTCCGTGTCCTGCGGCGGCATGGATGTCGTAGCGCGGAACGAAGATAAATTCGTCAATATCGACTGGATTGCCCAAAGTGTCGTAAGCGGTGGCTTTGGGCGGCTCGGTATTGGGAAACGGCTCTCCTTCTCCCGTCAGAAGCCAGTCTATGCTGCATCCTTTGAGCTGTTTGATTTTTTTCAGGGTTTCGGATTTGGGTAATCCGCCCTCGTTCCAGATGCGGCTGAAGCCGGCGATGGTCATATCGATATCGGCCGCGATTTTGGCTTGTCGTGCTTCATCTTTCCATAGAAAAGCCAGTCTGTCTTTAAAGGTATCCATGTTGTTCCTTTGGTTTAAGTGTGATTTTTAATACACTTTGAATGTTTAATGTGTATTTTACCTTAGTTTTTATCAAATTGTAAGAAAAATATTAGTCAAGCTAAGAAAAAGTATTGCTGATTTTGTTTTTTCTGAGTATTATGTGCTTATTGTTAGATTAATCGAATAATTTCGGTTCAAAAATACTTTTATTTTTAATTTGTGTCTCAGTTTCGATGCTTTATTCTGATTAATCTGATTTTTTAGACTGAATTATGTTTTATTTGAATGTGTTTTAGATTTTGTTGGAGGCTGTGAAAATGACTCGTTATCGTAAAAATGCTTGGTTGGTTCTGACTGCTTTTGTATTGGGTTTTTTGGCGTTTCCTTTCAGCTATTCGCAAGCGCATCAATCTGATATCAGCGTTTCGGCACAAGAGTGCGAGCAGTTGAATAATTTGGTTTTGGAAAATATGAACGGGCAGCAGCAAGTATTTGCGCGCGAGTGTGATACGGTTGAGGCTTCGCATGATTGGGAGCAGCAGTACGGCAATTTGAATGAAGAAGAATTGGTTGCCGGTATTGTATATGAGTGAGTGGCTGTGAGGCTGCTGTTGCGAAGCTCTAAATCTGGAGGCGGGGAATTTTTGAGTTTGTATAGTGGATTAACTTTAAACCAGTACGGC
>NZ_KV821506.1:12749-16756 GCF_001815675.1 Neisseria sp. HMSC065D04 | reverse complement strand
CCTTGTCCTGATTTAAAGTTAATCCACTATATAATGGACGGGCAGGGTAGGCATGCGCCGTGTGGTTAAAGCTCGCCAACTAGAAATTCTTTAGATTTGTGATTTGGAAGGCATTTGCTATTGTGGTTGTTGATGAGGGGTCGTCTGAAAACGGCGTGAGTGGTTTTCAGACGACCCCTTTAGATGGATGAAAATCCCTCTTGTTCGGAATGACCGTATACATCAGGGAAGTAGCGGGGCGTTTTGCAGACCGAGTTGTTCGTCAAAACCGAACATGATGTTCATGTTTTGAATGGCTTGTCCTGCTGCGCCTTTTACTAAATTATCGATGACGGACAAGGCAATCCAAAGATTCGATTGCGGCGCTTGCTGGATGCTGATGCGGCACAAATTGGCTCCGCGGACGCTGCGTGTTTCGGGTGTGGAACCGGCAGGAAGGATGTCGACAAAGGGGCTGTCCCGATAGTATTCGCGAAGTATCTCTTCAGGATGGCAACCGTCCTCAAGATGCAGGTAAAGGGTTGCGTGCATACCGCGTATCATGGGTGTGAGGTGTGGAGTGAAGACAAAACCATCGGCAATGTCTGCCTGCAATGTTCGGATGGTTTGTTTGATTTCGGGAAGGTGGCGGTGTCCGCCGATACCGTATGCTTTGAAATTGTCGCCCGCTTCGCAGAAGAGTGAACCGATGTTGCCCTTGCGCCCTGCGCCGGAGACGCCGGATTTGCAGTCGGCAATCAATGGCATGTGTGCTTTCAGACGACCTTGTTGCAGCAAAGGCAATAAGGGCAGTGAAACGCAGGTGGGATAGCAGCCGGGGTTGGCGACGATGCGTGCGTTGGCAATGGCGTCGCGGTTCATTTCGCTTAATCCGTATACGGCTTGCGGGATAATATCGGGGCTGGCGTGGCGCATACCGTACCATTGTTCCCATGTCGGGATGTCTTGGATGCGGAAGTCGGCGGATAGGTCGACGATACGGACGTTTTGGTTCAGAAGCGCGGGTGCTTCCTTCATGGCGACGCCGTTGGGTGTGGCAAAGAACACGACGTCACATTGATCCAGTCGGGCTTGGTCCGGCGTTTGGAAGGTTAAGTCATAAATGCCGCGCAAACTGGGAAAGTAATCGGCAATGGCAATGCCTGCTTCGCTCCTGCTGGTAATGGCGGTTACTTCGACATTGGGGTGCGTGCTGAGCAGGCGGAGCAGTTCTACGCCGGTGTAGCCTGTTGCGCCGACGATGCCGGCTTTGATTTTTTGATTCATGATTTCTCCGTTGGGTGGGCTTTAAATATGGAGGTTTAGTTTAATGGGATGAGGGTCGTCTGAAAAGGGGAAGGGGGTAATACGGCATGCTCTGATGATTGACCGTGTGGAAATCAGTATTCGTCTGACGGCATCCCTTAGTCTTTAGAAACGCTGATGGTGTGTTTGACGTGTTTTAAATTCGCCACGATGGTAAACGTCATCATCACCAGCAAAGCCCACGAACTCCATTTGCTGATGTGTACCGATGCCCATGCGCCGATTTGGTTGGGATAACGCCAAACGCCGAACAAAGTCCCTAAGTTTTCCGCCAGCCAAATGAAAAAACCGATGAGGACGAAAGACAGCAGAAGCGGCATTTTTCGGGTAGTGTCATAGGGCGTGTATAAAACAGTTGTCCGCGCATACAGCCCGAGTGCAAATGCGGCAAGATACCAGCGGTAGTCGCCGAGATAGTGATGAGTGAAAAAATTGACGTAAATTGCCAGCGCGCACAATGTGCTCAACCAATACGGCGGATGGCTTTTGATTCTGATATTAAAGAGCCGCCAAGCCTGAATGATGTAGCTGCCGACCGCCGCATACATAAAGCCTGCAAACAACGGCACGCCGCCGATTTTGGTGTATGCCTCGTCCGGATAGCTCCAAGACTGGATGTCGCCCGATGTTTTGAACCACTCCAAAACAAAGCCCACCAAGTGAAACAGCGTAATCGATTTCACTTCGTCCCACGTTTCCAGCTTGAAATACAGCATCGCAGCCTGCACGGAGACTGCAAAAATCAGCAGCAGGTCATAGCGTGAAATCCCCAGCCAGCCTGTTTTCGGAATCAGGAACATGGCAATGAAAAACAAACCTGCAAACAAACAGGCGCGCGCTTCTTTCAGTCCGAAAAACCAAAATTCGACCGCAAAACGCCGCCAGCCGTGCAAATCATCCCGTTTCGGGTGTTCCATCAGCCAAGTATCCAGTTTGCCCAACATATTTTCAGACGACCTTCAGATTTGCAAAGTGATGAAATATAACGGAAATAGGGAAGAGGTGGGATGCGGTATGACGAACGGCAATGTTAGGAGATGGGGCAATGAGGGGTCGTCTGAAAGCGTGCGTGATGTTTGGCATTTTTGAGCGATAGGATGGGGTAGAACAATGAGTCTGCGGTTTGCCGATTATTTGAGCAGAGTAGGAGAGCAGGGTTTAAGGCAGGTTCGGAATAGGGAGTATCGCACAGGTTGAAACAGCAAACAGCTTTTGCGAATAGCATGCCCTAGATTTTCAGACGACCTTCCCGTATTCCTCCTCCTTCTTCGGGCTGTAAAATTTCTGCTAAAATCAAATGCCTTATCCCTTTCAGACGACATCGCCATGCAAGCACATACATTGGTCTGGTTCCGCCGCAACCTGCGCATACGCGACAACGCCGCGTTGTCCGCCGCCGTGAAGCGGGGATTGCCTGTGGCAGGCGTGTGGGTGGCGCGGAGGTCGTCTGAAATCCCCAATCCGCGTCAGGATTGGTTTCATTATCAGGCGGCGGCGGCTTTGCATGGCTCGCTGGCGGCGCGCGGTGTGGCTTTGTATGCGGTGAACCGTGTGGAAGAATTGCCTGCTTTGGCGACGCGGTTGAATGTTCAGACCGTAATTGCAGACGAAGCCTATACGTCGTCTGAAATCGGGCAAGATAACCGCATTTGGCGGATTTTGGATGAACAAGGCGTTGCGTTCGAGCGTGTTAACGACCGTGCCATATTCGCCAAGGCAGAAATCATGGGCAGTCACGGCGCGCCTTATACCGACTTCCCGCATTATAAAGAAGCGTGGCTGGCTTTGTTTCGGCAGCGGTTCGGCGGGCGGGATGCGGGAGGCGGACGCGCTGAAATTTTTCAGACGACCTCTGTTGAAATGCCGTCATTCCCAGCGTGGAACGGGCAGCAGGACATGGTTTCCGCACAGCGCGGCGGCGAAGATGAGGCGGACAAAAAATGGCGGCAGTTTGAAGAAAATATCGGGTTTTATCCGATTATGAAGGATTTTCCCGCCAGGAAAGGCACCAGTCGATTGAGTGCGTATTTGAGCGCAGGCTGCATTTCGCCGCGCGTGTTGGCGGCAGAAGCCTCAGGGCAGGGCGCAGATGCTTGGTTGGACAACTTGATTCAGCGCGATTTCTATCAGCAGCTTGCTTACCACCGCGCCCGCATCGAGCCTGAATCTGCTGCTGAATCTGCGCCGTTTTCAGACGACCTGACGGAACGCTGGCGGCAGGGGGAAACAGGTTTCCCGCTTATCGATGCCGCCATGCGCAGCCTGAAATCGAGCGGCTGGCTGCATCCCGCCCTGCGCTCCCTGACGGCAGAATTTTTGTGTGGCGTCCTGCATCAGCCGTCCGAACACGGCATCGTTTGGTTCGCCACACAGCAAACCGATTTTGACCCCGCGTTGAACGAAGGCAACTGGCAAACCGCCGCCCGCAATGCCCGCAGGTGTTCCATCGACATTATCCAAACCGCCCGCCGGCTTGACCCGGACGGCACATTCGTCCGCCGCCACATCCCCGAATTGGCGCACTTACCCGTCAACCTCGTCCATACCCCGTGGCTCGCCTCGTCTGAAATTGACGCACACGGTTATCCACCGCCCGTCGTCGCGCCCTAGAGCGTGATTATCGATCGGTAACGGCTATGGGTTTCTCATCAAACGACCTCTTTAAGCGTAAAAATATAGTGGATTAACTTTAAACCAGTACG
>NZ_KV821506.1:1390-12649 GCF_001815675.1 Neisseria sp. HMSC065D04 | reverse complement strand
TCGCCTTGTTCTGATTTAAATTTAATCCACTATAGCTTGAAGAAGTCCGCCCTTGAGACACTTTTCTCCTTAAATCTCCTATCTTCAAATTTAAAACCGTCCCATGGTGGACGGTTAATTCATTTTTGAAATGAGCAAGTCAGGTTGCTTCAAGAGGTTGCCTCAAGAGGTCGTCTGAAAATTGTTTTGTTTATTTTTTCTAGAGCGGATTAATTTTAAAACCGGTCGGGCTTTATCCTATTTTGATTCGGTATGAACTTAAGTTGTCATAAATATTTGAATGGCAATGGCTTTATTCATTATTTTAAAAAATCGATTGGCACTCAAACCATCGTAATTTTGCCCGCGTTATAACCCGTTTGATAAGCGGTATGAATTTGATATTTAACGGTAGTTACTAATTTATTTATTTTTTGATATGATAAGTAAATTTTTTAAAAAGGTAAAAACTATGAAAGGTATTATCAGGCTGGGAGATGCGACTACTCATGGAGGCGTTGTGGTTCAAGCGTCTTCGGATATGGTCATTGAAGGAAAGCCTGCCGCTCTGGTAGGCGATTTGGTTTCTTGCCCCATACCCGGGCATGGCACCAATCCGATTATCGAAGGCAGTCAATATATGTCGTTTAAAGGGCGCGATGTCGCTGTGGACGGTTGTAAAACTGCATGCGGCTGCGCTTTGATCAGCAGTATGCCGACTGTCGGAAGCGACTAAGGGGAATGGAATCTGCAAGGAGCTAAAGTGCCGGATTGTCGGAAATAAGATACAAAATTGCATAATCCTTTTAGTGTCGCAGGTTTTTAGGGGCGCATGCCTGATTCGGGGCAGGTTTGGCAAACAGCCTTTCATCTTAATAATTCAAAAGTTCTGATATTCAGAATACAGATTAAGTTTTTAGATTTTAAGTTTATTTTTCGGAAGTTATTATGAAGCCAATTTTTACTGGCATAGTGGTTATTATTCTAAGCATCGTCAGTGCAGTCTTACTCTACTTTTTAGGTCATAAATTCGGAATCGATACATCTGCAGCCAAAGCGGTTGTGTGGGCGTGTATCACGGTAGTGACCTCATTAATATTCTTTATCCCTCTGTTGACACGAATGCTTTGGTCAGGCGTATCCGACAGACATTCCAATTTGAAGCATCTGAATCCCGAAGATTTAAGCGGTGACAGTGCGGAATCTACCCATTTGATCGGCGTGTCGGAACGCTGGGAGCAGTTGAGACATATCCACTTGCTGACCAAGCAATATAAAAAACACCGTAAGCCTTGGATTTTTGTGGTCACTCAAGATACTGCCTTACTGGAAGCTGCTTTGCCGGATATCCGCCGTCAGTTGTGGGTAGAAACTGCATCGGCTATTTGGATTGATGCACAGGCTATGGAGCCTGCGGGTGGTTGGCAATATCTGAGGGGCGTGGGTAAACGTCCTGCCGAAGGCATTGTTTCGCTTCAGGCAAAATCCTCAATTCACGAAAATGCCGCGCAATTGACCGAGTTGATGAAAAAGCTCGGATGGAAGCTGCCGATTAATCAGGTGTATCTGACCAATGAAGCCGATGAAATGCCTTCAGCCATCAGCCATGCTTTGAAATATGGTTCGACTGTATCGGCAACGGAGTTGGCAAAAGAATTGGATCAGTTTGCTAACCAGTTGGCAGCAGTGGGTACGCAGCTGATTGAGGAAGATTTGCGCCAAACACCTATTGCAAAACTGTCTGCGACGTTACCCTCTCAAAGTCAGGCTTTGGCAGATCATATTGCTGCTGAAAAACGGAGTTTGGGAAAACTGGATACAGTTGCCGGCGTTTCGTTTGTTCAAACCAATAATCCTGAACAATCAGGAGATTTGATTTACCGTGCGTTTAATGATCTGTCTGTTTTGGGTTCAGGTAAAAAACTGCATTTGTCCAAAACGGAAAAAACCTATCTGGCAATGAGTGCCGTAGCCTTGTTGGTCGGTAGTGTGTTTGCAGTGGGTGCGCACAGCAGTTATCAAGATATAGGTCGTCTGAATGCTGATTTGGAAAGTGTTCAGAAGGCAAAATCACGCTCGGAAAAAGTTGCAGCCTTAATCAAACTGCAACAAAGTATTGCCGAAATGGAATCTGGCAGGGATTTCTTGCAATATACAGCCAAGTTTTTGGGCTATGAGCATAGAAAAGAGCTGTTGGCTGCCGCTTATCGCAAATACGGGATTTTGGTTAAAGATGTCGTCAGCCGTCCTGCTACCGTATTCTTTGCGAATAAGTTGGATGGTTTGACTATGCTCGAAGGGCAGATTCCGGACGACTTCGAACTGCAAGACAGTTCTTATCAAGACCTGAAAGCATATTTGATGCTGACGTCCCATGTAGAGAAAACCAAAGACAAAAAAGATGCTGAATTCCTGACGAAAAAATTGGTGGAAATGCTGTCGGCACAGAATGTTTCTACCAAAGATGCACAAATTTTGGCTCAATTTTTCGTGCCGCGCATGGCTACCCATTCCGGTTGGCTGGAAACGGAGCAACCTGAATTGGTGTCACGAAGCCGTCAGATTCTGGTGGATTGGATCAACCGCGACCAAGGCAGTGAACAGTTATACAAACGCATCGTACAAGGTACGGATGCCAAGCTGAAAACCATCACATTGGCAGAGCTGCTGAATAAGGATTTGAAAGGCATTTGGAATGTCGGCAAACCTTTGCCTCGTGTGTATACAGTCGAAGGCTGGGAGAAATATGTTAAACCTGCTCTGGACCAAGCTGTTAAAGACAGCAAGAATACTGACTGGGTGCTGGGTGGAAACCTGCATCAGGCACCGGTAACGGAAGCTGCGATCAACAGTCTGAAAGAGCGTTATTTCAAAGAATATGCTGCGGCTTGGTATGACATGATGAACAGTATTACATGGCAGCCAAGGACGACCAATTTGGATGCGGTCAATCAGTTCCACGTTTATGCGGATCCTCAGCGTTCTCCATTGGTGGCATTGTTCCATGCTGTAAAAGAAAGCAGCCAGTTGGACAGCAAAAAAATCGACGTAAATCCGGCGGTCGCCGATGCTGCAAAACGTGCGGCGGCAAGACAGCTGTCTGCCCGCTCGCGTAGGGTTGCCGATACGGTATTAAATTCACAGGCAGAAAACATCAACGCCCTGGAAGGTAAAGTCAATGATTATCTGGCAGGACCGTTGGAAGCAGAATTTGAAAACCTGTTGCAATTGATTGACGCGCAAATCAATCCGAAGAGCGATTTGAGCCTGCAACGCTACCTTGAGCGCGTGACGACCATTAAACAACGTTTGATTCAAATGGCGTCTTCTTCCGATACCGGTGGCGTAGCCAGATCGGCCGTTCAAGGAGTCTTGAACGGCGGAGACAATGAATTTCTTGAAGGTATGCAGTATGCACGTTTGATTGAGGCTGGTGTGGGCGACAGATTGCTGCCGTTTGCGCGCAACGTTTTTGTCTTGCCATTTAATTCCGTATGGGATTCGATTGCAGGCGTGGCCCAAAAAGATATCAATAATCTGTGGGCAAGCAATTTTGTTAATCCTATGCAGTCTGAGTTGGGCGGCAGATATCCGTTTGCCAAATCAGAAACCGAAGTTTCGATTCCCGTATTGGCAAAATACTTGGATATCAACAAAGGCGCATTGAATCAGTTTATAACGACCCAATTGGCAGGTGTTTTGACCAAACAAGGCAATCAATGGATTGTGGCGCCGGGAAGCGAATTGAAAGTCAATCCGGGATTGTTGCAACAGCTGAATAAATTGAGTGCGATTTCTGAGGATTTCTTCGTCAACGGAGAAGGTGGTTACAGCTTTGAGCTTAAGCCGACGTCTACTCAGGGAATTGTTCAATTCGACTTGGTTGTTGATGGTCAATCATTGAATTATTTCAACCAACAGACAGAGTGGAAGCCATTCAAATGGCCGGGTGATGTCAGCAATGCCGGTTTGCGTATTTCTTGGGAAACCGAGGCAGAAGGTATGCGTAAAACTCAGGAAATCAGCGGGCGTTTCGGTTTCATCCGTATGCTTGAAAAATCCAGGGTTACGCCGATTGATGGAAGTACCTATCTGGTTGAGTTCCCACTAGAAAAAGACAAATTGATGCGCTTCTATATGCGGACCAATTCCGGTAAAGGACCGTTGGGACTGCTGGATCTGAAAAATATCCATCTGCCGAATAAGATTTTTGAGGTTAAATAATGATGACATTACCCCAATGGGTAAAGCCGATACTCGGTGATGAAGGTACATCTATCACCGATAACAATATCCATCGCTGGCAAGAATGGTTGGAGCCTGTTTCAGACGACCATCCTTGCGGCGAGGATGTCGCCTATACAGATGATTTTGAAGCCATCAAAATTGAGTTGGCCAAACTTTCGGGTATGGACTACCGATTGATTTTGGATGCTTCAGAACGCTTGCTGAAGCGTGAATCTAAAGACCTGAGGGTAGCAACCTATTACATTTTTGCCTCGCTGAGAGACAGAGGCTTGGCAGGTTTTTCAGACGGCTTGGAGATTTTGTGCGGGTTGCTGCAAAAATTCGATCAGTCGCTATGGCCGAAAAAGCCTGTACAAAAACGTAATGCATTAAATTGGTTGTCCGGCGAAAGGGTGCTGGATACGCTTAAGAACGTGGGATTATCCGATTCTACGGAACTTAAGCGGACATTATCGGCTTTGATGTCGTTGCAACATTACTTTGAGGGATGGGAAGAGGTAGTACGCCCCAGCTTATTTCCATTGTTGCAATATTTTGAAGAGTCATCTGTTCGTTTTTCATCTTCTCCAACAAGTTCAAGTCAAAATCAGGAGACCAGTGCGCCTGTTGAGCAAGTGGCAACGCCGCAAATTCATCAAGAGAGTCGAGGGTCGTCTGAAAGTCTGACTGTCACAAAGGTTAACTCTTCTAAAGCCTTGCTTGACCAAGTCAGGATTAACGCTGCCTACTTGAGAGAACAGGATGATGGTTATTGGTCTGCAAACAAGATGATTCGGGCCGTCCGTTGGGGCGGATTGAACGGCATTCCTCCGCATCAAAACGGTCAGACGCGGTTGAAGGCTCCAAGGGCAGATTTATTGGCAAATCTGAATCGTTTGATTCAGGAGCAGCAATGGCGCGATTTGCTCGATAAAGTGGAAGCGGCTTTTTTGGAAGGTGCTAATCACTATTGGCTGGATTTGCAATATTACGCATGGCAAGGTCAGCAGGCATTGGGTGGTTTATATCTTTCCCAAGTTGATTCATCGCTATTTGAGTTGAAATCCTTCTTGACCCGATGCGAAGGCCTGACCGGCTTGAGTTTTGATAACGGATTCCCGTTCGTATCGGCTGATACGCTTAAATGGCTGGAAGAAAAGGTCATGTCGTCCGCGCGCAAGCAGACGAGTAGTCAAGCCATTCAAAAAGCAGTGTTAGCGTCGCCATCTCAGACAGAAAATCAAGAAAGTTACTGGCAACAGGCGCTGTTGCAAACACAAGAACACGGTTTAGACGCTGCATTTGCTTGGTTGGAAACATTACCGGAGTGGCAGACAGGTTCGGGGCAGGTTAAGAAATGGGTGATGATGGCTCGGTTGGCTGTAAGCGCCCAAAAGGCGGACTGGGCAGTGAAACTGTTGGAACAGGCTTCGAAGCAGATGCAAGTGTTGACAGTTAAAGAGTGGGACAGACATTTTACGTTTGAAGTGTATGCCCTTTGGTATCAACTATTAAGTGAAAACCTTGATAATAAAGATATTGAGGCAGTCGGACAGCTCGAATTTTTACGGACAGAGTTGATGCAGGCAGATGTTGTCCGTGCATTGGAATTAATTTATTAAGCATATATTATGTCAGATCCCACATTACGCTATTATGAAGAAGAGATGCGGTATCTCAAAGAGGCGGGATTAGAGTTTTCAAAAGCCCACCCTGATCGTGCCGCAATGCTGAATTTAGACAGAGTAGGTACGCGCGATCCTTATGTAGAAAGACTGTTTGAAGGCTTTGCTTTTTTGACAGGGAGAATCAGACAAAAATTAGATGATGACTTTCCGGAATTGACGGAGGGGTTGGTCCATATGCTGTGGCCGCATTATCTGAGGATGATTCCTTCCCTGACTGTTTTGGAATTGATTCCGGATAATAAAAAGTTGCAAGGAGGGCAAGTCGTCAAAAAAGGATTGTCCGTTCAGTCCGAACCTATCAATATCAACGATATATTGACCAGATGCTTGTATCGGACCACTGCTGATGTTGCGCTCCAACCTTTGAGCATATTGCATACATTGTTGGATTATGATGCGAATGGTCAAAGCGTCATCAAATTAACTTTTGGTATCCACCGGCAAATACAGAAAGAAAATTTAGATTTTTCCAAAATCAGGATTTATATTTCCGCTGATGAACCGATTGCCTTCGCATTGCGTCATGCTTTGTTGAATCAGACAGCGCGAATCAGCCTGCATCATGCCGAATTGCCATCTGCCGGCAATATACAGTTTAAGGCAGTCGGATTTGCTGAAGATGAAAGGTTGTGGGAGAAAGTCAATAACAGCTTCAGCGGCTACCAACTATTGCTGGAATATTTTTGTTTCAAACAGAAGTTTTTCTTTAT
Source organism: Neisseria sp. HMSC065D04 (assembly GCF_001815675.1). NCBI lineage: Bacteria > Pseudomonadati > Pseudomonadota > Betaproteobacteria > Neisseriales > Neisseriaceae > Neisseria > Neisseria sp. HMSC065D04. The sequence continues at coordinate 6,045 of NZ_KV821506.1, read as the reverse complement.
TGATTTAGTGGGCATCGATGCCGGAGCGTGGTCGGAACGTATTAATGAGTTTAGCGTGAATGTGGTTCTTTCCAAGCAATACCCTTCAGAGCTTCGATTCCCTCCTGACTGTTTGAAATTGAACTGCGTGCCTGCCATCAATCTGTTTGATATGGAAGCAGAGCCTATCCGAGTGGATCATAAGGCGTTCGAATATCAGGTGAAGCCGCTGTTACATGAAGGTATGGCTGTTGAAGTTTATTCCGTCGAAGAGGTAGAGGCGGTTAATCATGAAACAGGCAAACGTTACCCCTATATTCCTTTTTCCTCATTCCAGCATCGTGGCGGTTTGATGAAATATGATGCGCCGGAAAGGTATTTCCATACCAAAGTCAAACAAGGCGTATCAGGAAGACATGAAACATTTATCATGCTTGGCGGATTGTTGTGGGATAGAAAAGATATATTGCCTACCGAGACGCTTTCATTGAAGGTGGTCGGGACAAATGGCGCTTTGCCGCGTAAAAGTCTGAGGGAAACCCAGATTCAAGACGACGATATCGCCGAACCAAATGTCAAAATGGTCAGAAACCTTACCACGCCGACATTGTCTTGTTATCCGCCGACAGAGGATAGATTCCAATGGCGCATATTGTCCCATTTGTCACCCAACTATTTATCACTATTGAATGTCGACAGTTTGAAAGGGGCATTGTCCATTTACGACTGGACTGAAGACGAGCTGAACAAGCGCAGACTGAATGGTATTGTTGATGTCAAACATGAAACAGTACAGAGAATCGAGCGTGGCGCAGTCCACCGCGGAATTCATATTACCGTAACATTTGATTCGACCGCATTTAGCGGTGAGGCGGAAATTTATTTGTTCGGAGAATTATTGAACGAATTTTTTGCAATGTATGCTGATTTGAACCTGTTTACCCGGTTCAGCATTGTTTCTCTGCCATCCGGGAAAACATATACATGGAAAGACAGCAAAACAACTATCACACGGTTTTAGAAACGGCGCACAAAAGCGCCAAAGAAAATAACGACAGGCAAACGCTTCCCTTATGGGAGATTCCTAGAAATAAAGCGCAGCGCGAAAGCGGGTCGTCTGAAATCTTCCAGGAGAAATTGGGGGAGTTTATTGTACGCAATGCGGCAACAATGAATTTCTTCCAATTTTGCCGGGTTCTGGAAACCCTTGCCGAAGGAAGTGAAGAAAAGGATGTCGAGTCAACCGTAAGATTTAGAAGGGTAAAGTCTTTATCTTTCCCTTCCGGGGAAATCGCCTCGGTTGAATATGATGCAGAAGCCGATCTGCCGACTGTCAGGACGACATTTTTAGGTTTGTACGGTGTCGATGCGGTTTTGCCGGATTACTTCCTGAACGATATTGCGACGCATAAAGACGGCAGTGAAAGCCTGGCGGCATTTTTAGATATTTTTAACCACCGAATCACGACCCTGTTTTTCCAAGCATGGAAAAAATACCGTTATCCGTTTCTGTTTCAACGGGAGGGGCAGGATGACCTATCGCGTTCCCTCTTGCACCTAATCGGGCAAGGCATGGTCAACGGGAAATTCATGCATCCTCTGCTGGATAGCAGGATTTTGGGGTTGTTCAGTATTTTTTACCAACGAACCCGAACCAAAGAAGGGATTGTCAGCATTGTCAGATACCTTCTTCCCTTTGCCGACGTAAAAGTAAAAGAGTTCCAGCCGCAGTGGGTCATTTTGGAGAAGGACCGCAAACTGGGGAAAGCCGGTTTGCGGTTAGACGGGGGAAGTGCATCTTTGGGCGGACGGATAAAAGATTACAGTCATTTGGTGCGTATTGAAATTACACCCGATACATTTGACAACGCGCAGCTTCTGTTGCCAAAGCAGCAATTGCACCAAAAATTGCTCGAATTATTAAAACTCTATTTGGGTCGTCGTTTTGATGCGAGTGTTTACCTGAATATTAAAAAACAATGGATACCCAAAAGCCGTTTGGAAAAAAAACAAATATTGGGGATTAATACCGGTTTAGGTGCGATGCACCAAGACAAACAAATAAAAATAGCGAACTATACTTACTCAAACTAACTTCAAGAAAACGGAAAATCATGAATAAAAAAACCAGAATTACGTCAGTCTGCTCATTAGCCCTTTTATGCGCCATGCTTTCAGGATGCGGGATTTGGCAAGGCATGAAAGATGGAACGGTTGAAGCAACGAAAAGTGTTTTTTATACCAAACTCAAGATTTTGAAAATCGACCTAATTGCACGAAACGGTTTGAATCAAAACGAGCGCGGGCAGTCGCTGTCGACAGTCGTCCGAGTGTATCAGTTGAAAGACAAGCAAAATTATGAAGTTGCCTCATATCGCGATTTGCTCAATCAAGACAAAACCATCTTGAGCAACGATCTGGCGGAAGGTTACAAGCAATATACCATCCGGCCGGGGGAAACCATCAGCTTTGATGAAACGCTGAATAAAGACACCAAATATGTCGGTGTTGTCGCTTTCTACAACAAAGTAGGGGAAGAGCAGACTTGGAAAATGTTGATTACCAAAAAGCAGCTGACCAATAAAAAACCGGTCGTTATCGAATTGGTGGATAACAAAGTCCTGCTTCAAGAGACGGTCAAGAAAGTCAAATAATGGATGCCGCACTCTATGAGAAACTGACCGGGTTTTATTCCGACGGTTTGCCGATAGATGACCTGCCGGGCAGCTTCCAGTTGGTTCGCAGTGTTTTGGACAATATCCAACGCATTCTTAACAGCAGGAGCGGTTCCTTGAAACATCTGCCGGATTATGGGATTCCCGATCTCAGTATGGTTTATAAAAACCTGCCGTCCAGCGCGCATGACTTGCGGTATTTTATGAGGAAAACCTTGTTGAAATACGAGCCGAGATTAAGGAACTTGGATATCCACCTCACTGAATCCAAAGACAATATCATGGTCTTGTGTTATCAGCTGGAATGCGAAATCGAAAACGTGGGTGCGGTAGTGATAGACACTTATTTTATGCCTGAGGGGACGGTTTCCGTTAAACGCAGCCGGACATAAGCTTTCTTTGGTGTGAATAGATTACTTTGAAAATTAAGAAATAAAATATGGTTAAACACATTTTCCTTACTTGCGGCGTGTTGCTTTCAGCAACCGCTCAAACCGCCTTTGCCAAAGAGCTGGAAGGCATGTTGGTCACTCAAAACAATTATGTCCGGATTCGAAGTTGTGATTTGAAAAACAATTACACTTTGCTTCCCGGTAGCGGAAACGGCTATGAAGCCGCAGCGGAAATCATCAGCGTCAGAAAAAATACGCCTGAAAATACACCAATCTATGTCGGATTAAGAGGCAATCTGGAAAACACCAATTTTTTGATTTCAGGCATTGATTTCATCAAAATGGGCGAGAGCTGTCATGTGCCGCATACCGAAACTCCGCCTGCCGAAGTCGTTATTCGAGAGTATCCGCTTAATCAGCAGAAATCAGGTTCGACAGGAAGGAAGCCTGAGTCTAAACAAGACAATGCGAAATTAAAAGCTACGGAGTCCCAACAAGCTAAGGCAGAACAGGATAAACCGGAAGAAACGGCAGGCAAGTCAGAAGAGCCGATTCCTTATCCTGAAGTTACACAGACTAACCAATCGGAAGACGGTAAAAAGTCTGAAGGCAAGTCAAATTCAGACGACCTCGTTAAAGAAAGTGTGAAAACAAAGGATGTCAAACAGACAGATACCGAGAAATCTGGTCGCACAAATGCTGGCTCGGCAACACCGGAAGTATCCAATACAACTGCGCCAACCGAGAAAAAAGCCGTAGAAAACAAGGAAATTGATACGTCGGCTAAAGCAGAAGCATCTGAAACAGTAGAAGTGCCGGCTAAAGCAGAAGCATCTGAAACAATAGAAGTGCCGGCTAAAGCAGAAACGCATGAAACAGTAGTAGAAGCACCAATCCGATTTGAACCACTTGAAAAGGTAGAAACGCTGCCAACCAAGACGGAAATTTCTGCAACCGAAGAAACGCCAGCCCAAACGGAGGCACCTGCAACAGTAGAAACACGGGTAACAACAGAAACTACGTCAACTACGCAAGCTCCGGTAGCGGAAGAAGCTTCGACAAAATCGGTTGATGTAGAGGAGCATCCGTCCGTATCTGAGCCTGTGGCTCCTGTGGTTTTGCCGGCAGAAAGTCAGCCGGTAGAAACCAATACCGTATCCGAATTGAAGCCTGAAACCGGTAAGCAAGAGTTTCCATCGGTAGAGCATGAGCCTTTGGCGCCGCAAGTAGATATCCAACGCGAAGAAACTCATTCTGCACACAACACGCTGCCGGCAACGCCAATGACTACTGAAACATCTGCGTCACAGACAGAGCCTCCTGTTGTGAATGAAGAAACTTCAGTGCAGCCGGTTTATGTCAATAAGGTCATCGTGCATGATGATGACGCATATGAATAAAAGGCCGATAAGCTCAACAAAATAGCAGAGTCGATTTGCTGTTTTCCATATAAAAGGTCGTCTGAATTTTTTCAGACGACCTTTTATTATGAATTGATTTTAGCGATACAACATTTTTTCGTATCCTTGATTAAAGAGAAAAATTTCCTCACGCTTAGGAAGCAAGAAGTAAATCGGTTTTATAGTGGATTAACTTTAAACCAGTACGG
>NZ_KV821506.1:0-1290 GCF_001815675.1 Neisseria sp. HMSC065D04 | reverse complement strand
CTTGTCCTGATTTAAATTTAATCCACTATATATGAACCTCGTTGCCTTTTAATTTTGAATAATCTGCCCCAGCTGATGAGAAAGAGGGGATAGCGCGGCTGACTTGGTCATATTGGTTTTGCGGGTTATGCGGATTTTTTGCTTTTAAATGCCGCTATTTGTCAGCGTGTTATTTTGTGTTCGTTCTTTGTCTTTCAGACGACCTCTGATGGTAAATAGGTCGTCTGAAAACCGCTTACCAAGACAGATAGAACATGGCTTTGGCAAAAAATACGATAAACAGCATATGGGAAAACACGACGGCGTGGATGTATTTGGACCAGCCGACGGTCAGGGTGCGCCGTGCCATTTTGACGACGGCGATGGCGAAATGGACGAGGACGCTGACTGCCAACAGGATTTTGAGGGTGAGGAGCGTACCGAATGAGGTGGCGAAGGGTTGGCTCAAAAAGGGCAGGTAGCGGTTGAATACCATGACGATGCCGCTGATGAAAAGCGTAATGACGACGGGCGGCATAACGCGGACGGCGCGGTAGGACATGGCGCGTTCGACTTCGCGGCGCGATTCGCGCGAGACACGGCCGGTGTGCATGACGGACAAAACCAGCATTTCGAAAAATACGCCGCCGACAAAGGCGATGGCGCAATAGAGGTGGATGATGTGGGCGATGGCGTAGAGACTCATGACCGTGTTCCGAAGTGGATATTCAGGCGAAATTGTATCATCAGTCGGGCAGTTTCAGACGACCTTTTCCTTATTGTCGGCTCAATAGCCGGTGTCGCTCGGGATGTGCAAAGAAGCCATTTTGTTTATTAGGGCAGTTCGATAGGTAAGGGGCAAAATAGTTTTTAAATTCTATAGTGGATTAACTTTAAACCAGGACGGCGTTACCTCGCCTAACTTTAAACCAGTACGGCGTTGCCTCGCCTTGCCGTACTATCTGTACTGTATCTGCGGCTTCCCGCCTTGTCCTGATTTAAATTTAATCCACTATAGGTAATGAAATCAGGTATTTTATTTAACATATCGGTCTATTTTAAAGTTAACCCCCTATACACTATACTGTTGCCACATTTCATGATGATGAAGAGGAAAAGATGAATAAAATATTGTCTCTGTTGGCTGTATGTTTGGCGATTGTGCCGTTGTCTGCATGTAAACAGGAGGTTTCGGAGAAACCGGCAGCAAAGCAAGAAAAAGCGGCTTCTGTTGTTATTCGTCCTGAATTGAATTGGGATACCCCTAAATTAACCAGTAGAGACCTTTGCAAAATTCCCCAAAATCCCCTA
>NZ_KV821505.1:0-245 GCF_001815675.1 Neisseria sp. HMSC065D04 | reverse complement strand
ATGGCATCGTCCATATCCAGCACTTTGCCGTTGGCGTCTTGGTTTTGTGCGCTGACGAGTATGCCTTTGCCCGCCCGTACGGCACCCCAGCCGTCGGTTCTGAGTTCGAAGCCTTCGCCGTTTTCTCCGCGTTTCTCCCGACTTGAGTCGACGATGTGGCCGAGGTTGAGTTGGGATTTTTGGTAGTCGGTGGCGAGTTTGATGTGTTCCTGACCTTTTTGGTCTTCCATCCTGAGTTTGTTGTT
>NZ_KV821504.1:1323-29514 GCF_001815675.1 Neisseria sp. HMSC065D04 | reverse complement strand
AGACGATTGGGTTTTCAGGCTGTACAGATGTTGAGAGGGGGCTGAATTTATATTTTTGAAGTTTGGTTTTCAGACGGCCTGTTGTCGAGTTGAGTGTGGCCGTCTGAAAAAATCAGCTTTATTGTTTTGCTGCTTTGATATTGTCAATGAATTTGTCGAATAGATAGCCGACGTCTTGCGGGCCCGGGCTGGCTTCGGGGTGGCCTTGGAAGCAGAATACAGGTTTGTCTGTCAGTTCGATGCCTTGCAAGGTGTTGTCGAACAAGGATTTGTGGGTAATGCGTGCGTTGGTGGGCAGAGTGTCGGCATCGACGGCGAAACCGTGGTTTTGGCTGGTGATGACGACTTTGCCGCTGTCTAAATCTTGTACAGGGTGGTTGGCACCGTGATGGCTGAAGCGCATTTTCAGGGTTTTGGCGCCGATGGCGAGGCTGATCAGTTGGTGTCCTAAGCAAATGCCGAAAATCGGTTTGCCGCTTTCCATCAGTTTTTGTACGGCTTTGATGGCGTAGCCGCAAGGCTCGGGGTCGCCGGGGCCGTTGGATAGGAATACGCCGTCAGGATTGAGTGCCAAGACGTCTTCCGCGCTGGTTTGTGCGGGAACGACGGTCAGGCGGCAGCCGCGTGAGGCGAGCATGCGCAGGATGTTGGTTTTGACACCGAAATCGTAGGCGACGACGTGGTAAGGACGTTCGGAAGGTGTAACGAAACCTTTGCCCAATTCCCATTCGCCTTCGGTCCATTCGTAAGTTTCTGTGCAGGAAACTTCTTTTGCCAAGTCTTTGCCGACCATGCTGCCGAATGCGGCAATCAGTTCTTGCGCTTTTTCAACCGTAGCGTCCACGCCGGTCAGAATTGCACCGCCTTGCGAGCCTTTTTCACGCAACAGGGTGGTCAGGCGGCGGGTATCGATATCGGCGATGGCGACGGTTTTGTTGCGTACCAAATAGTCGTGCAGGCTTTCGGATGCGCGGAAGTTGCTGTGCAAGAGCGGCAGGTCGCGGATAATCAAACCGGCGGCGTAAACGCTGCGGCTTTCTTCATCTTCGGCGTTGGTGCCGGTGTTGCCGATGTGGGGGTAGGTGAGGGTAACGATTTGTTTGCAGTAGGAAGGGTCGGTCAGGATTTCCTGATAGCCGGTCATGGAAGTGTTGAACACGACTTCGCCGGAAGTCGAACCTTCGTAACCGATTGATGTGCCGTGAAATACGCTGCCGTCAGCGAGAACGAGAAGAGCCGGAGTGGTCATGATGAATCCTGTTTGCCTGATGATGGTCGGTTTGCAGAAACGGACAGGGGTCGTCTGAAAATTGTTTACAAAAAAGACCGCCTGAGAAAATATCGGCTAAAAAAAAACACGCCCCGCAGCCTTGATTTTGCTGCGTAACGTGCTTTTTCAGGCATAGCTGCCTATGCCGTAGAAGCAATGCATTCTACGTCAAAAAGCCGCATCGTTCAAGCCGTGACGTGGCAACGGATTTTGCCTTTACAATCGCGCCGCCTGTTTCATTTTCGCCATTGTTCGCCGCGTCAGATAAAAAAAACAGCCCGAACCCCACATAAATGACATCGTAAATGTTAGAATCTCATTCCGAGAAAATAAAAACAACGTCATCATCCGTCAACCGACGATTTTATGAAAAAAGAACGCATTATGAAAAACAAACCTTCACGTTGCCCCGGCTCCATCCGTCCGATGATTTACAGCATCGCCTCCGCGCTCGCCCTGATGGGGGGGGCGGCAAATGCTGCGACAAGCGAGTTCGCCAAAGTCCCACTGTATCTGCAAAATGAATCTAAAATCGATAAACAGCCTGAAGTTAAACACAACATTATGCTGTTTATTGATGATTCGGGTAGTATGGATTTCAGTTCTATCAACGGGAGACCTATTTCAGTAAGGAATGGCAATACATCTCATGAATCGCGAATGAGGGTTGCCAAAAGAGCTCTACGTGAAGTGCTGGGTAAATATGGCAAAGATTTTAATTGGGCATTACAAACTTTGAATAATTCGGGGGGGGGAGATACTACCGATGAGGAAGGATTTGATGTTCCAGCGGCTGAAATTGCAAATAGGGTAGAATGGATTCGTCCCGAAGGGGGAACACCAACTACCTCACGTTATTTCGAGTTGGTCAGTCAAATTGTTATGCCGAAAGTGAAATACCGTTGTCAGAAATCATATGTGGTTTTGATGTCGGATGGTGATGCCAACCTGAGCTGTAGGCGGGATAATACGGGGAGAATCTGGTCTAGGCCCGATTTTGGATATGGTTATGATCGCTACTCGAAATATTACAATAAAAATAGATATATAAGTAACCCATTTTATAAGGATAGCATTCCATACAATGAGGCATATAATTATTTTGGTGCTAGACCTCATGGCTTCTGCCAATATGAACAAGGGGGGGCGTACGATACCTCTTGGGATAGAAATGATGGCTTAGCCTTCTTTAGCAAAAAACTTGCGGAAAAAGATTTTAAAACCGAAGGAATGGATTATGCGGGTAAAAGCTGGAACGGCGATCCTAAAGATCCAGCGGATTACAGCAAACAACTGGTGCAGACCTTTACCGTAGGCTTCGGGCAAGGTATTACGAATTCAGGAAAGAGGTATTTACAGCTGGCTGCTAGCCGCCCCGAGTATTATTACGAGGCAGATAAACCCGAAAGTTTGTCGAAGGCATTTAACGACATTGTAGAGCAGATTAAATCTGACACGAAAAATGTGGGTTATGACGATGTAGGTGCGACCGCGCCTGCAACGACCAGCAGCAGCCTTCCTGGTATGTCGGCAGTTATCGGCTTGAAAACGAACTCTTGGAGCAGCCAGATTATTTTCCAAAGATTAGGGAAGGATGGCCGACGCAGTGAAGAATTGAAACAGTACCCGTCGTTTGCAAACCGTAAAACCCTGATTAATACGGGTTCCAGTACTTATTTTATTAATAATATTCCCAATAATACTTTAAACAATGCCTATTTTGATATTGCAGATAATGGTAAAAATTCGGGTGAGTGGCGTGATTTGCTGAATTGGACGGGTCGTGTTGGTGATGATAAGTCAATACAAGATAAGTCGAAAAACACACCGTACAGTCAGGTTTACCGTATTCGGGAAGGTGATCAGCGCGATTTAGGCGATATTTTGGACGGTTCGGTTGCTGCTGTCGGTAATAAGACCAAATATAAAGTTGGCAGCGATACTATCGAGCGTCAGAAATATATGGTTGCGGCTGCGAATGACGGCATGGTGCATTTGTTCCAAACCTCGTCAGATGCAAATCATCCGTATGAGCTGAAAGTCAGTTACATTCCTTCGACAATGGAGCGGGATGTCGCAGACGGCAATAATGTGAAAACAGTTACTTTGGCAAAGGTTTTGAAAAATATTGCCAAAGACAGCTATACATCGTCTATTACCAATCATGAATATATGATTAACGGCGGATTTACCTTGCGTCAGACTCCGGAAAATGATACTCAGCGCGTATTTATGTTCGGTGCGATGGGGCAAGGTGGTCGTGGTGCGTATGCCCTGAATATCGGCGGTAATGTAGATAAAGCTACCAAAACAGGTTTGGATGTCGCCGATACCGAATGGAATAAAACAGTTCCATTGTTTGAAACCATTAAAGGTGAGAAAAACACATTGGGCTATACCATCGGTACGCCGCAAATCGGACGCGTCTCAGTTAACAGACCTGCTGATAACGGGCGTGTAGATACAAAAGAAAACATTCGCTATGCGGGTTTTCTTGCCAGCGGTTATCGTGTTGAAGATAAAACCGATGCGAAAAACGAAACTGCATTATACATATATGAAATGTTAGGCAAGGAAGTAGGTACGGGCGATAAACGCGGTAGCGGTACAGGTAAAGCACCGGGCGAATTGTTGAAAAAAATCGAAGTCGAAGGCGGTGTAGGCGGTCTGTCCACGCCGACCCTTGTGGACACCGATTTTGACGGTGTAATTGATGTTGCCTATGCGGGCGACCGTGGCGGCAATATGTATCGTTTCGACCTGCGCGGCGAAAAACCAGACAACTGGAAGGCTGTTAAAATCTTTACGGGTTCGCCCAGCAAACCGATTACCTCCGCGCCCGCCGTTTCCCGCCGCAGAGCAAACGAATATGTCGTGATTTTCGGTACGGGCAGTGAGATTTATCAAAATGATCTGACCAATAAAGACAAGCAGTCTATTTACGGTATTTATGAAGATTTGACACCGAATCAGACCGTAACCGCTGCTTCCGAAAGTGATTTGCAACAACAAGAGTTTCGTCCTGAAGAAAAAGGAAAAGAAGGTTATATTTATCTAACTAACAACCAGGTTGCCAAAACCCAAAAAGGTTGGAAAATCGATTTGCGTGATGGTGAACGGGTAAACGTCAAACCGACTATGATCTTGCGTACTGCTGTTGTGACTGTGCGTCGCTATGATTCTGTTACAGAAGAAAAATCTGCTGGTGCCGATGTTTGTTTGCCAACCAGTACAAGTGTAAAAACTGTGGCAAAAACTTCGTTCATTGGTGTGAATGCTGATAATGGAGGTGCATTGAACGCACGCAACGCACGCTTTACACCTGATAATGTTATCCGAAAATTGGACGGCTTCGGTATGCAATACGCCAATGGTTTGACTCGGGATGGGGTTATCAGCTTTACCTTCCTCAATCCGAGCAAATTGGATGATTCCCCTGTGACCGCAGACGGGGACTCAGGAGGTACGGGTACGGATAAAGAGCTATCAGTTACGTCGAGTACGCCAAATAATAAATGCTTCTCCAATAAAGCAACCCGCAGCCTGCTGTTAAATAAGGGGGAGTCTCTGACAGTAGAAGGCCGTATCTGTGGTCTGCAACGTATCAGCTGGCGCGAGCTGTTTTTCTGATTGGTTCGTGTAAGCGTATGAAGACCAAGAGGTCGTCTGAAAACGTGGAAACAGGTTTTCAGACGACCTTTGTTTTATCTGAATGCAATCAGCTTTGCGGTCGGTAAATCTTATCGAATACGCCGCCGTCGTTGAAAAATCGTGCTTGTGCTTTGCGCCAACCGCCGAAGGTTTCGTCGATGCCGACCAGTTTTAAATCGGGGAAGCGTGTTTTAAATTCGGCGCGTACGGCTTCGTCGGTGGGGCGGTAGAAATGGCGTGCTGCCATTCGTTGCGCTTCTTTGCTATACAGCATTTCCAAATAGGTTTTGGCGATTTGTTCCGTGCCTTTTTCTTTTGCTACTTCGCTGACCACGGCGACGGGCGGTTCGCACAGCATGGATATTGACGGCGTGATGATTTCAAATTGGTTCGGATTCTCCTGCAAGGCGAGGTGCGCTTCGTTTTCCCATACCAGCAAAACATCGCCTAGTCCGCGCCGTGTAAAGGTAATGGTCGAACCGCGCGCGCCTGCATCCATGACCGGCACGCGGCGGTAGAGTTCGGAGACAAACTGTTCTGCCGCCGCATCTCCGCCTTTTTCTTGTGCGTACGCCCAAGCCGATAGGAAATTCCAGCGTGCGCCGCCTGAGGTTTTCGGATTTGCCGTGATGATTTGTACGTCGCCTTTGACCAAGTCGTCCCAGTCATGAATCTGCTTGGGGTTGCCTTTGCGTACGAGGAACACGATGGTCGAAGTGTAGGGCGTGCTGTTGTGCGGCAGGGCTTTTTGCCAATCCGCCGACAAGAGTTGTCTGCCTGCTTTGCTGTGATGGAGCGCGTCGATGTCGGATGCCAGCGCAAGCGTTACGACATCGGCTTTCAAGCCGTTTTGCACGGTCAATGATTGTTTGCCCGAACCGCCGTTGGAGAGGCGGATATCTGCTTCCTGTCTGTGTGTTTTTTGCCAGTAGTGTTGGAAAAACGGGTTGTATTCGCGGTAGAACTCGCGTGTCGGGTCGTACGATACATTCAACATGACGACGCGCTCGGGTTTGCCTTTGCTCGACGTGCCTCCGGACTGCCCGCATGAGGCGAGCCACACCGTCGCGCCGATGAAGATAATGCCCAGCCATGATTTGAGTCCCATCATATTTTCCTTATCAGACAAATACTTGAGCGGGGAATATAACAAGGCGGGAATCGCGCGGGAAATATTGTTTGCTTCTTTGGATATAACGGAAATGCGTTTGCGGCAATATGTGGCTTGGTGTTTGCAGTTATGGCGTTTGAGAGGATGAATAACGGAAAGGTCGTCTGAAAACGGATTTCGGTTTTCAGACGACCTTTTGTCAATGATGAACCATGCAGACAATGCCTAGCTGTGAACGCTGTTTGCCCAAGTCTAAAACTATTTGCTTCGGACGGACAGGATTCAGCGGTGCATAATCATGGCTTTAATCCACGCGGGTATTTCGCGGGAGAGTTTGCGCAGGTAATTGGGTGTGGAGTCGCCGCAGGAACCGGAAGCGTAAAACTGGACGTTTTTGCCTTTTAAATGACGGTTGACGAGCCACTCGGCGCGTGCGAGATGGAAGGCGTCGCTGACGATGATGACGTTGGATACGTCTTGCAACAGCGGTGCGCTCAAGGCGATGTTTTCAAAAGTGCTTTCCGATTTGTTTTCGATGCGGATGTGTTCGGGCGGGATGCCCATGTCTATCGCCATAGATTGCATGGCTGCCGCTTCGTTGCTGCCGTCGCCGTCCGTGCCGCCGCTCATCAGCAACCTGCTGACTTTGTTTTGACGGTAGAGGGCGACGCCTGCTTCCACTCGGGAGCGCAGGCAGGGATTGGGTTTGCCGCGCCTGTTGACGGAATTGCCCAAGATGACGGCGATGTCGGCAGGTTTGATGTTTTGGGATGCTTTTTCTGCTTGGACGGCTTGGTAATGCAGCCAAGCCACGCTGGTCGCCCAGATGAGGAGAAGCGGGAGGAGGCCCCATATTATCCATCTTTTCATAAATGATTCCTTTGGGTGTATCGGGTGTGTGCGGCGGGATATCGGTTGGATGGCGCGGCAGTGAAACATCATAGCATATGCGGATTGTCTGACTGGCAAGACGGGATGGGCGGTAGATTTCGGTTGCGGGCGGGGTGGGTATGTTGTGTTGTCATCGCGGGGAGGTCGTCTGAAACCATCTTCTGTTTTTCAGACGACCTCATAAATGTTAAGATAAACCGTTTTTCCCTTTACGGTATGGAAGGACGCAAAAAGCGGCGGCATCGGGTTGCCTGCTGTTTTGCGTGGTTCCGCCATGTATTGACCGAAAGCCATTTATGACCGATATCCTCAATAAAATCCTTGCCACCAAGGCCCAAGAAGTGGCCGCTCAAAAAGCGGCTGCGCCACTTGCGGAAGTCAAAGCGCAGTTGCGCGATGCCGAACCTGTGCGTGACTTTTTTGCTTCCATCCGCAATAAACACGCTCAAAACTTGCCTGCCATTATCGCGGAAATCAAAAAAGCCAGTCCCAGCAAAGGGCTGATACGGCCTGATTTTCACCCTGCGGATATTGCGCGCACTTATGAACGCGCAGGGGCGGCTTGTTTGTCTGTGTTGACCGACGAAGTGTATTTCCAAGGTTCGCCCGAGTATTTGAAACAGGCGCGTTCGGCGGTCAGCCTGCCGGTGTTGCGCAAGGATTTCATCATCGACGACTATCAGATTTATCAGGCGCGCACATGGGGCGCAGATGCGGTTTTATTGATTGCGGCGGCTTTGGATGCCGCGCAGTTGGCGCATTTTGAAGCCGTTGCCCACGATTTGGGCTTGACCGTGCTGCTGGAATTGCACGATCAATCCGAATTGGAAAAATGCCGCAGTATGACCACGCCGCTTTGGGGTGTGAACAACCGCAATCTGCGGACTTTTGAAGTTACGCTCCAGCAAACTTTAGACCTGCTCCCCGAGCTATCGGGCAAAACGGTCGTCACGGAAAGCGGTATCCGAAACAAAGACGATGTGGACTTTATGCGCGGACATGGCGTGCATACGTTCTTAATCGGCGAAACCTTTATGCGGGCGGCGGATATCGAAGCCGAAGTGCGTAAGTTGTTTTAATACCTTGCCGCAAGGTGTGCAAAGCACAAAATTTCTTGCCTGCTTTTGAGGCGGTCTGCTTCGGAAGCAGGCAGTTTAGTGTTTCCCCGACCGCCACACCGACCAGATAATCCACAGGCTGTTGGCGAAGGCGATAAGGTAGCCGACGAAGCCGATAAACTTGGGGCCGGTGTCTATACTCATGACGATGGACGAACCGATAATCAGGGCGGCGGTGACGATGCCCATGGTCAGGCGGTTGGCGGCGCTGTCGATTTGATGGCTGATGCGGTCTGACTGCTTGAGGTCTAGGGTGATGCCGAATTTGCCTTTTTGCAGCATTCTGGTCAGCCTGAAGAAGTCTTGCGGCAGCGACTCCGCCATTTGCAACAGGGTGCGCAGTTGCGTTTTGGCGTTGCGGGCAATGTGGGCGGCGGAGGCTTGTTCTTTGACGGCGGCTTCGGTAATGGGTTTGGCGCGTTCGAGCAGTTCGATACTGCCGTCGAGCCGTTTGACGACGCCTTCGAGGGTGATGAGGGTCTTGAAGAGCATCACGAGGTCGCCGGGCAGGGTCAGCACGTGGCGGCGCATGATGGAGGTGATGTCGTTGATGACTTGGCTGACGCGCAGGTCGCGGATGGGCGTGTGTTCGTAGTTGAGCAGCATTTCCAAGACGTCTGCGCCGAGCAGGTTTTCGTCGGGCAAATCGCCCTGCGCCCAGTCGCTGAGGACGTATTGGATGAGCAGCGCGTCGTTGTTGGTCAGGGCGTTGATAAGGTTGAGGATTTCGCGGTGGCGGGTGTTGCCGAGGTGTCCGACCAGCCCGAAGTCGATGAAGGTGATGCCGCCGTTGTCGTTGATGAAGATGTTGCCCGGATGGGGGTCTGCATGGAAAAAACCTTGTCGCAGCATCATGGTGAAGAGGGTGTCGGTAATCCGTCCGGCAAGAGTGCTGCGCAAGGTGTGGGGCATGGTTTCGAGGTCGGCGTCTTTCAGGAGCGTGCCGCCGATGTGGTCTTGTACGAGGATGTGCCGGTTGGAAATGTCGGGATAGACGGCGGGGATGCGGACCAAGGGGTCGTCTGAAAAGGTCTGACCGAAACGCTGCATATAGCGCAGCTCCACCGATAAGTCGGTTTCTTTTGCCAGACTTTTGGCAAAATAGGCGACCATCAATACGGGCTGGTAACGGCGCACTTCGGGGATTTCGGATTCCATCAGTCTGGCGAGGTGGTTCAAAATCCGCAGATCCGCCTGAATGACCGGCTCGATGTCGGGGCGTTTGACTTTGACGGCGACGGCGGTTCCGTCTAAAAGTTCGGCGCGGTGTACCTGCGCTACCGATGCGCTGCCGGCGGGTTTCGGGTCTATGCTGCGGAACACTTCGGAAACGGGTTTGCCCAGATAGGCTTCGACCAAAGTATAGATTTCAGACGACGGTATCGGCGCGACGTTGCTTTGCAGTTGTTCGAACTCTTCAATCCACTCCGCACCGAAAATATCGACCCTCGTGGACAATACCTGACCGAGCTTGACGAAGGTCGGACCCAGCTCCTCAAACGCTTTGCGGAAGCGTCGCGGCGTACTCATATAACGGCTGTCGGGATGCACTTCGTCCCCGCCCGCCGCGCCCAAACGGATGCGCTGCACAAAGCCGCCCAAGCCGTATTTCGTCAGTACGGTAATAATTTCGCGCATTCTGGAAAAGTCGCGCATGGCGAGCAGAGTGGGTATCATCATCGGTTGAGTGTCTTCGCAAATTTTTTATAAACAACGCTTTAACGCAATATAACAGACGCTTTTTTGCCAAACATCCTGTTTTTTATATACAATCGCCTGCATATCCCAGATACAGAATAACATAATAGCAGGCGGCAGACAGGTCGTCTGAAAATGGAATCAGTCAAACATGAAAGCCTTATCCAGGCTGGCGGCACTATTGGCTTCGGTCTATGTGCTGTCCGGCATTCATTTTGCAAACGCCGACGATCTCGATTCGTTCGTCAGAAACAGACAGCAGGTTTTAAACCAATTTGAAGATGCAAGACAACCTGCTTCCCCGGCACTCCTCCAACCCGGACGCGCAATCACTGCCGCGATCGCTCCCCGTCAACCCGTAAGCTCTGTACAGTCATCAGACAATGCAGACGAACTCATCAGCAGCGCGATGGGGCTTTTGGGCGTAGCCTACCGCTACGGCGGTACATCCGCGTCCACAGGTTTCGACTGCAGCGGTTTCATGCAGCACATCTTCAAACGCTCGATGGGCGTAAACCTCCCGCGCACTTCCGCCGCACAGGCAAAAATGGGTGTCGGCGTATCGCGTAGCGAATTGCAGCCGGGCGACATGGTGTTCTTCCGCACGATGGGTCGCGGCAGAATCTCCCACGTCGGCCTCTACATCGGCAACAACCGTTTCATCCACGCGCCGCGTACCGGCAAACGTATCGAAGTTACCAGCCTCAGCAACAAATACTGGAACGCCAAATACGCCTTCGCCCGCCGCGTGAAGAAAAACGATCCGTCCCGTTTCCTCAATTAAGTCTAGGAAAGTACCAACGTGAGTATGCCTGAAATGCCCAAATGGTATGACGACGACGGGCAAATCGTATCCTGCACTGAAAAAGTGAAAGTCATGACCGAAAATATGACCGAGCTTTATCAGGCGGCGCAAGACGCATTCGAAGACGCGCTCCTGATGGGGTGCGGCGAGAAGCAGTTGCGCGAATACCTGCGAGCCTTGATTGAAGGTGTGGAAAACCCCTACCGGAAATCCTAGGCGGACAAATCCCTATCCGACGGCGTGGCTTTTGAACCATGCCGTTTTTTATGGGCGGCAACCCGACAAGGTCGTCTGAAAGCCGGCAAGATGCTTTCAGACGACCTTATCGTTTGGTTTCATCATTGATTGATGCGGATAAGCGCGAAAACGGCAAATCGATGTTGCATTCGGGCTGAGCCACACTTTTCAGACGACCCCAAGGGCGTTATGATTCAATTATTAACAAAGATTCATAAACCGCCCGTCTGCAAAGCGGCAAACCATAGAGGAAACCCGACCCATGCACACCATCCGCGCCTTGCTCGTCCTGCTCGGCTGCCTCGCGCTCGGCGAAACCGCCGCCTACCTTACGGGCATCAAACTGCCCGGCAGCATCATCGGCATGGGCATTCTGTTTGCCATGCTTCAGGCGGGGTGGGTGAAAGCCGAGTGGTTGCAGCAGCTTACCGACGCGCTGATGGCAAACCTGACGCTTTTCCTTGTGCCACCCTGTGTCGCCATCATCAGCTATTTGGATTTGATTGCCGACAGTTGGCTGTCGATACTCGTCTCCGCCGCCGCCAGTACCGTATGCGTCCTGTTGGTAACGGGCAAGGTGCATCAATGGATACGGGAGAAAATCTGATGGACGGCATCCTTTCCCTGTGGCAGCAGCCCAGCGTCCTGCTTTTCCTGACGCTGGCGGTTTACGCGCTGGCACTCATCCTCCGCGCGCGGACGGGCTATCTCTTGCTCAACCCCGTCCTAATCAGCACCGTTACCCTGATTGCCTACCTCAAAATCCTCGACATCGATTACGCCGTGTACCACAATGCCGCGCAGTTTATCGACTTCTGGCTCAAACCCGCCGTCGTCGCACTTGCCGTCCCGCTCTACCAAAACCGTCAAAAAATCTTCAGCCAGTGGCTGCCCGTCATCGTCTCGCAGCTCGCCGGCAGCGTGACCGGCATCATCACAGGCATGTATTTCGCCAAATGGCTGGGCGCGGAACGCGAAGTCGTCCTCTCGCTCGCCGCCAAATCCGTGACCAACCCCATCGCCATCGAAATCACCCGCACCATAGGCGGCATCCCCGCCATCACCGCCGCCACCGTCATCGTCGCCGGACTGGTCGGGCAGATAGCCGGTTATACCGTGCTTAAAAACACTGTCGGCATGCCCTCGTCTGTCGGCATGTCGCTCGGCACCGCCTCACACGCCATGGGCATCGCCGCCTCGCTCGAACGCAGCCGGCGCATGGCGGCATACGCAGGGCTGGGGCTGACCCTCAACGGCGTACTGACCGCCGCCATCGCCCCGATTATCATCCCCGTATTAGGATTCTGAACACTTTTCAGACGACCCCGATGAACCAAAAAGGTCGTCTGAAACCCAAACCCATAGCAACCCCAAACAAAGGAGCAGCAAAATGGCAGTCAACCTCATAGAAAAAACCGCAGACCAACTGCTGAACATCGACGGCATCCAACTCTTCACCGCCCGCGCAGGCATCAAACAAACCGACCGCGCCGACCTCACCCTGATGGTACTTTCCGGCGGCAACACCGTAGGTGCCGTCTTTACCACCAACCGCTTCTGCGCCGCCCCCGTCCACATCGCCAAATCACACCTCTTCGACGAAGACGGCGTACGCGCCATCATCATCAACACCGGCAACGCCAACGCCGGTACAGGCGCGCAAGGCAGAATCGACGCCATCGAAACCTGCGCCGCCACCGCCGAACAAACCGGCTGCAAACCCTCCCAAGTCCTCCCGTTCTCCACAGGCGTCATCCTCGAGCCCCTGCCCGTCGGCAAAATCACCGCCGCCCTGCCCAAAATGCAGCCCGCCGACTGGGCGGATGCCGCACGCGCCATCATGACCACCGACACCGTGCCCAAATCCGCCTCGCGCGAAGGCAGCGTCGGCGAAAAACACACCGTCCGCGCCACCGGCATCGCCAAAGGCTCCGGCATGATCCACCCCAACATGGCGACCATGCTCTCCTTCATCGCCACCGATGCCAAAGTTTCCCAACCCATCCTCCAGCTGATGACCCAAGAAATCGCCGACGAAACCTTCAACACCATCACCGTTGACGGCGACACCAGCACCAACGACAGCTTCGTCATCATCGCCACCGGCAAAAACAGCCAAAGCGAAATCGACAATATCGCCGACCCGCGCTACAAACAGCTCAAAGACCTGCTCGGCAGCCTCGCCCTCGAACTCGCCCAAGCCATCGTCCGTGACGGCGAAGGCGCGACCAAATTCATCACCGTCCGCGTCGAAAACGCCAAAACCCGCGACGAAGCCCGCCAAGTCGCCTACGCCGTTGCCCACTCGCCCCTCGTTAAAACCGCCTTCTTCGCCTCCGACCCCAACCTCGGCAGACTGCTCGCCGCCATCGGCTACGCAGGCATCGCCGATTTGGATGCCGACGCCCTCGAAATGTATCTTGATGACGTATTGGTTGCCGAAAACGGCGGCCGCGCCGCAAGCTACACCGAAGAACAAGGGCAGGCAGTGATGGCGAAAGACGAAATCACCGTCCGCATCAAACTCCACCGCGGACAAGCCTCCGCCACCGTCTATACCTGCGACCTGTCGCACGACTACGTCTCCATCAACGCAGACTACCGCTCGTAAGGACAGATTGTAAGTTTTGGGTTTTCAGACGACCTTGTGCGTCAGTAAACTCAGTCTGTGGGCCACATCAATGGAAACACGATCGAAAAGAACGGTATTCCAACAGTGTTCAACTGGTAGCGTGGGCTATGCCCGCGAAATATGAAAGGTCGTCTGAAACCTGTATGCAGGCTTTCAGACGACCTTTGCTTTCCCAAAAACAATCCGTGGGCAAAGCCCACGCTACGGTTTGTTGAATATTTTTTGATGTCTTGGCTGTTGTTCGAGGGATAAATTTCCACTTTTGGAAATGCGTGTTTGTAATGAGAGAGGGTCGGATATAAATAGCCCGCTCATGGTTTGGCAAGATGGTAAGTAAAGGGTATGGCTTATTAGTATACTTGGATTTCGTTACCATTTTCTGTTACTTTGATGTAAGCCCCTGCTTCGACGGATACCATAAGTTCGTCTTGGTTGAAACACTGGGCACCGAGCACATCTTCATACAGTTGCCCGTTATAGATGATGTAGGCATGTTCTTGCCAGCCGGTATAGCCGCCGTATCTGTTTTTGGCATTGATACGGGCGCATACAATGTAACCGCGGATGTCACGGATGGGTGTGTCGGTTTTTACCGGAAGGGAGGTCCGCTCGAGACGTACAAATTTGCGCGGCTTGGAAATACCATCCAGCATCAAGGAATTGGGGTCGATGAGGGTACGCGCGAGATGGCGTTTGACGATTTGTTCGTAGTCGCTCGAATAACGTCCGTAGTCGAGGTTGCGGATTTGCTCCATCGTTATGATCGTGGGTTTGGGCAGGCTGTAGCAGCCTGCAAGCAGGGTGGCACTTAATAAGGCAGCAAGTGTAAATTTCTTCATGTTTTTTCCTTGATTATCGGCTTTGTTGGGATTTTTTAACCCGTGTTTCCAGTCGGTCTGGAAAAGAGGGTTATTCTAATATATCGGACTACATTTTTCCGCTGTCTTTTAAAGAGTTCTCTTAACTCGTGATGCGGGCTTGGTCTGCGAAAACATACTGTGCAAAAAGGTCGTCTGAAACCTGTATGCAGGCTTTCAGACGACCTTTGTTTTTTAAAAAACAATCCGTGGGCAAAGCCCACGCTACGGCCGGTTGTGTTTTAAATATCCCTTGTGAATTCAGTATCATGATTTGAAATCAAAACACCTTGGGAGTTGGGTGCAATTTGTTGATTTTTTTGTAAAGTCCGCGACCAATGAATTCGATCATATTTTGATCACGCAAAATTTGCAACTGTTGGCGGATTTTGTCTTTGATATGGTTGTTTTGGGGAAATTGGATGGATAGTCTGTTTTCAAATTCATACATTTGCGACAATGTGAATTCTTTGGGGAGTTGATCGATACATTTCATAATAGCCAAAAGCCAGCCTTTGCGCTCCGCATTTTGGTTGCGTAAAAATAGATTGGATTGCCATTTTTTCAGAACGATTTCGGGTTCGATAATGCGGGAATTGTCTATTAAGAATATTTTGCCGCTTTCAGGTAAAGGTACAAGATTAATGGAGCACATGATGTGGTGTGGTCGGTTTTTAATACCTTTATTTCTGGGAATAATCATGTCCGGTGTTATGAAATGTTTAGGTACGAGCACCAATTGCTGTATGGAGTAATCCGCTTTTTTATATGCAAGAAAGAAAAAGTTGGGGTTGGTATCTGACTGGATGCGCTCCAACATGGTGTGATATGCACCGTCAGGCACACTGTTACCTATAGTTTTTTGATTTTTACTCTTTAATTCATATTGCTCGTGACAGTTTGGACAAAAGAGGTCTGCAACAGGTTTGTTATTGGTAAATCTCTGCATCGGCTTGCTTCCGCAACAGGGGCAGTAGCCGTTTTTTTCTAGCCAAGCCTCGCTCATTACACGGATTTTGTGGGTTGCTTTATTTTGTTGCTTTCCCAATTCGGTATCGAAAAATAAATTCATGTTTTGGATTTTGAGATTTAAGTTATTTGAGGTCTGTAATGTAGACAACCCAATCTACCTTAAAAAGGTCGTCTGAAACCTGTATGCAGGCTTTCAGACGACCTTTCTTAATTGCAGCAGTCAATGCCGAATCGGCTTTACACCACGATGTTCACCAGTCTGCCCGGTACGACGATGATTTTCTTCGCAGGCTTGCCTTCCATGAATTTCACTGCGCCTTCGGTGGCGAGTGCGGCGGCTTCGAGGTCGGTTTTGGAGGCGTCGGCGGCGACGGTGATTTTGCCGCGCAGTTTGCCGTTGACTTGAACCATCACTTCGATTTCGGATTTGACCAAGGCGGCTTCGTCGACTGTCGGCCAGCCTGCTTCCCACAGTTTCGCGCTGTTCAATTCGCTCCACAGGGTTTCGCAGATGTGCGGCACGATGGGCCACAACAGGCGTACGGCGGTTTCCAATACTTCTTGGGCGACGGCGCGGCCTTGTTCGCTGCCGGTGTCGGTTTTGTCGTATTGGTTGAGCAGTTCCATCACGGCGGCGATGGCGGTGTTGAACTGCTGGCGGCGGCCGTAGTCGTCACTGACTTTGGCGATGGTGGCGTGCAGTTTGTAGCGCAGGTCTTTGAGTTCTTTAGACAAGCCGTCTTGGTTGCCTGTGAACGCTTTGACTGCTTCGCCTTGCTTCAGGTATTCGTAAACGGTACGCCACAGACGACGCAGGAAGCGGTGCGCGCCTTCGACGCCGCTGTCGCTCCATTCGAGGGACTGTTCGGGCGGTGCGGCGAACATCATGAACAGGCGTGCGGTGTCCGCGCCGTAGGCGTTAATCAATTCTTGCGGATCGACGCCGTTGTTTTTGGACTTGGACATTTTTTCCGTGCCGCTGATGACGACGGGCAGTCCGTCGGCTTTGAGGACGGCGGACACGGGGCGGCCTTTGTCGTCGAAAGTCAATTCGACATCGGCGGGGTTGATCCAGTCTTTGCCACCTTTGTCGTTTTCGCGGTAGTAGGTTTCGCAGACGACCATGCCTTGCGTGAGCAGGCGTTCGAACGGTTCGTCCACGCTGACCAAGCCTTCGTCGCGCATCAGTTTGGTGAAGAAGCGTGCGTATAAGAGGTGCAGAATCGCGTGTTCGATACCGCCGATGTATTGGTCGACCGCGCCCCAGTATTTCGCGGCTTCAGCCGATACCATACCTTCTGCGAACTTGGGCGACATGTAGCGGAAGAAGTACCAGCTCGATTCCATGAAGGTGTCCATGGTGTCGGTTTCGCGTTTTGCCGCGCCGCCGCAGCATGGGCAGGTGGTTTCGTAAAACTCGGGCATTTTTGCCAGCGGCGAACCCATGCCGTCGGGTACGACGTTTTCAGGCAAAACGACGGGCAGTTGGTCGGCTGGGACGGGTACGTCGCCGCATTTTTCGCAATGGACGATGGGAATCGGGCAGCCCCAGTAGCGTTGGCGCGAAATGCCCCAGTCGCGCAGGCGGTATTGGGTTTTCGGTTCGCCAGCGTCTTGGCTTTGCAGCTTGGCGGCGATGGCGTCGAAGGCCGTCTGAAAATTCATACCGTCCAAGTCGCCGCTGTTGACCAATACGCCGTTTTCTTTGTCGGCATACCATTCTTGCCATTGGTTTGCGTCGAATGCGTTGTCGCCGACGGCAATGACTTGTTTTTTCGGCAGATTGTATTTGGTGGCAAACTCGAAATCGCGTTCGTCGTGCGCCGGAACCGCCATCACCGCGCCGTCGCCGTAGCCCCACAATACATAGTTGGCAATCCACACTTCCAGCTTGTCGCCGTTGAGCGGGTTGACGACGTAGCGGCCGGTCGGCACGCCTTTTTTCTCCATCGTCGCCATATCGGCTTCGGCAACCGAGCCGGCTTTGCATTCGGCGATAAATGCCTGCAATTCGGGTTTGTCGGCGGCTGCGGCGGTTGCCAGCGGATGCTCGGCGGCAACGGCGACATAAGTCGCGCCCATCAGCGTGTCGGGGCGGGTGGTATAAACTTGCAGGAATTTCGCGTAATCGCCTTCCAAACCTTGTTTGCTGTCGTCTGAAACGGCGAAGCGCACGGTCATACCGCGAGATTTGCCAATCCAGTTGCGCTGCATGGTTTTGACTTGTTCCGGCCAGTGTTCCAGCTTGTCCAAATCGTTGAGCAGCTCTTCGGCGTAATCCGTGATTTTGAAGTAATACATCGGGATTTCTCGTTTTTCAATCAGCGCGCCCGAACGCCAACCGCGTCCGTCGATGACTTGCTCGTTGGCAAGGACGGTTTGGTCGACAGGATCCCAGTTTACCGTGCCGTTTTTGCGATAGACGATGCCTTTTTCAAACAGTTTGGTAAACAGCCATTGTTCCCAGCGGTAGTATTCGGGTTTGCAGGTGGCGACTTCGCGCTCCCAGTCAATCGCAAAACCCAGGCTTTTGAGCTGGGTTTTCATGTATTCGATGTTGTCGTACGTCCAAGCGGCGGGGGCGACGTTGTTTTTCATCGCCGCGTTTTCCGCAGGCATACCAAACGCGTCCCAACCCATAGGCTGCATGACGTTGAAGCCGTTTAAGCGTTTGAAGCGGCTCAATACGTCGCCGATGGTGTAGTTGCGCACATGCCCCATGTGCAGCTTGCCGCTGGGGTAGGGGAACATGGAGAGGCAGTAGTATTTGGGTTTGGAAGCGTCTTCGGAGACGTTGAAAATACGGGCGTCGTCCCATTTTTTCTGCGCCACGGGTTCGATGGCGGCGGGCTGGTAATGTTCTTGCATGGTCATTCTGTTTTTCGCTTGAAAACGTTAGGAAAAATAAAGGAGGGATTATAGCAGGTTGTCGGTAGGTCGGTTTGACAAAGGTCGTCTGAAACAGAACGGTATTTTTCAGACGACCTTTTATTCAGACTCTTGAGTTTTCCCCACCCCACCCATATATCCGGTCTAGTTTTTACACATATCAACAACCATCACTATCATGAGCAACCAAGATTTTTATGCAACACTCGGCGTGGCGCGCGGTGCGAGCGACGACGAAATCAAAAAAGCCTACCGCAAGCTGGCGATGAAATACCACCCCGACCGCAATCCTGGCGACAAAGAAGCGGAAGAAAAATTTAAAGAAGTTCAAAAAGCCTACGACACCTTGTCCGACAAAGAAAAACGCGCCATGTATGACCAATACGGCCATGCCGCATTTGAGCAGGGTATGGGCGGCGGCGCGGGCGGATTCGGCGGTTTTGGTGGGTTCGGCGGCGCGCAGGGCTTCGACTTTTCCGACATCTTCAGCCAAATGTTCGGCGGAGGCGGGGGCGGCGGCCGTCAGCCAAACTATCAAGGCGCGGATTTGCAGGTCGGCGTGGAAATCACGTTGGAAGATGCCGCCAAAGGCATCAAAAAACGCATCAACATCCCGACTTACGAAGAATGCGATGTCTGCCACGGTAGCGGCGCAAAACCCGGCACGTCCGCATCGACTTGTTCGACCTGTCACGGTTCCGGCACGGTACACGTCCGCCAAGCCATTTTCCAGATGCAGCAGACTTGTCCGACCTGCCACGGCACAGGCAAGGAAATCAAAGATCCGTGCGTCAAATGCCGTGGCGAAGGCCGCACCAAAACCAGCAAAACCGTTGAAGTCAACATTCCCGCCGGCATCGACGACGGTCAACGCATCCGCTTGAGCGGCGAAGGCGAACCGGGTACGCACGGCGCGCCCGCAGGCGATTTGTACGTCAACGTCCGCGTCAAAGAACACAAAATCTTCGAGCGCAACGGCTTGGATTTGCATTGCGAGCTGCCCATCAGTTTCGCCGTCGCAGCCCTGGGCGGCGAAGTCGAAGTTCCGACTTTGGACGGCAAAGTCAAACTGAACATCCCGAAAGAAACGCAAACCGGCCGCCGTATGCGCGTCAAAGGCAAAGGCATCAAATCCCTACGCTCCAGCGCGACAGGCGATTTGTACTGCCACGTTGTGGTGGAAACGCCGGTCAACCTGACCGACCGCCAGAAAGAGTTGCTGGAAGAGTTCGAGAAAATCTCCACCGGTCTCGACCGCAGCCAAACCCCGCGCAAAAAATCGTTCTGGGACAAAGTCGGCGAACTGTTTGACTGATTCGGGTTTGAAAACAGTAAAAGGTCGTCTGAAAGCTGATATCGTCGGCTTTCAGACGACCTTTTCATCTGTCTGCAAGGCTTTCCCGCTATAATTCCCGCTTTCGCTATTTTCAGACGGCCTCTCTTCTATGAAATCCTACCCCGATTCCTATCTCCATTTCGAAAACCTCGACGCCCCCGAAACGCAAAATTTCGCCGCTGAAGCACATGCTGAAACGCGCAAGCGCTTTTTGGAAAACGATAAAGCGCGCGCACTGTCGGACGGGATTTTGGCGCAGATGCAGGACACGCGGCAGATTCCGTTTTGTCAGGAGCACCGCGCGCGGATGTACCATTTTCATCAGGATGCGGAATATCCGAAGGGCGTGTACCGCGTGTGTACGGCGGCGACCTACCGTTCGGGCTATCCCGAGTGGAAAATCCTGTTTTCGGTGGCGGATTTCGACGAGTTGCTCGGCGACGATGTGTATTTGGGCGGGGTGTCGCACTTGGTGGAGCAGCCCAACCGCGCGCTATTGACTTTGAGTAAGTCGGGCGGCGATACGGCTTATACGTTGGAAGTGGATTTGGAAGCGGGCGGGCTGGTCGAGGGCGGCTTTCATTTTCCGGCGGGGAAAAACCATGTGTCGTGGCGCGACGAAAACAGCGTGTGGGTATGTCCGGCCTGGGACGAGCGGCAGTTGACCGAATCGGGCTATCCGCGCGAGGTGTGGCTGGTGGAGCGAGGCAAGAGTTTCGAGGAAAGCCTGCCGGTGTACCAAATCAGTAAAGACGGGATGATGGTGAACGCGTGGCGTTATCTTGATCCGCAGGGTTCGCCGATTGATTTGATTGAAGCGTCGGACGGTTTTTATACCAAGACGTATTTACAGGTGTCGTCTGAAGGCGAGGCGAAACCGTTGAACCTGCCTGCCGATTGCGACGTGGTCGGCTATCTGGCGGGACATCTTTTGCTGACGCTGCGCAAGGACTGGAACCGCGCGAACCAAAGCTATCCGAGCGGCGCGCTGGTGGCGGTGAAGCTGAATCGGGGCGAACTCGGGGCGGCGCAGCTTTTGTTTGCGCCCGATGAAACGCAGGCATTGGAAAGCGTGGAAACGACCAAGCGTTTTGTGGTGGCGAGCCTTTTGGAAAACGTACAGGGTCGTCTGAAAGCATGGCGCTTTGCCGACGGCAAATGGCAGGAGGCCGAACTGCCGCGCCTGCCTTCGGGCGCGCTGGAAATGACCGACCAGCCTTGGGGCGGCGACGTGGTTTACCTTGCCGCCAGCGATTTCACCACGCCGCTGACGCTGTTTGCGCTGGATTTGAACGTGATGGAACTGACCGTCATGCGCCGCCAGCCGCAGCAGTTTGTTTCAGACGGCATCGAAGTGCGGCAGTTTTGGACGGTGTCGTCCGACGGCGAGCGCATCCCTTATTTCTACGTCGGCAAAAACGCCGCGCCCGACACGCCGACGCTGGTCTATGCCTACGGCGGTTTCGGCGTGCCCGAGCTGCCGCATTATCTGGGCAGCATCGGCAAATACTGGCTGGAAGAGGGCAACGCCTTCGTGTTGGCGAACATACGCGGCGGCGGCGAGTTCGGCCCGCGCTGGCATCAGGCGGCGCAGGGAATCAGCAAACACAAAAGCGTTGACGATTTGCTTGCCGTCGTGCGCGATTTGTCCGAACGCGGCATGAGTTCGCCCGAACACATCGGTTTGCAGGGCGGCAGCAACGGCGGCCTGATTACCGCCGCCGCCTTCGTGCGCGAACCGCAAAGCATAGGCGCGCTGGTGTGCGAAGTGCCGCTGACCGACATGATCCGCTATCCGCTGCTCTCCGCCGGCGCAAGCTGGACGGACGAATACGGCAACCCGCAGAAATACGAAGTCTGCAAACGCTGGCTGGGCGAATTGTCGCCGTATCACAATCTTTCAGACGGCATCAATTATCCGCCTGCGCTCATTACCACCAGCCTCAGCGACGACCGCGTCCATCCCGCCCACGCGCTCAAGTTCTACGCCAAACTGCGCGAAACCTCCGCGCAATCGTGGCTCTACGCTCCGGACGGCGGCGGACATACCGGCAACGGCACGCAACGCGAATCCGCCGACGAACTCGCCTGCGTGTTGCTGTTTTTGAAAGAATTTTTGGGGTAAGGGCGGGTAGCGACACTGCTGCCGCGAATGAAAAAAGGTCGTCTGAAAACTGGAATTTCAGTTTTCAGACGACCTTTCTGCTTATTAACTCATTGATGCTAAACAAAAACAAATTCCCGCTTGTAGGTTAAAATCAGGCTATGCTAATATGCACAACAACAGGTTTTTCCAGAATAATCTGTGTTAGAATGCAGACTTAGATGGAAAACTCTATCCGAACTCGGTACAATACCGACGAATTTATTTCTCTTAAACAACCCGCCGCAAGGCAAAAGGAACGACTGATATGTCAAACATCGAACAACAAGTTAAGAAAATTGTTGCTGAACAACTGGGCGTAAACGAAGCCGAAGTGAAAAACGAATCTTCCTTCCAAGACGACCTGGGTGCAGATTCTTTGGATACCGTAGAATTGGTTATGGCTTTGGAAGAAGCTTTCGGTTGCGAAATCCCCGATGAAGAAGCCGAAAAAATCACTACCGTACAACTGGCTATCGACTACATCAACGCCCACAACGGCTAATCGGCCGCACCAAACACCCCAGCCTCTGCTGCGTTAGCGCAATAGAGGCTGTTACCTTATATATGTGGGGCAAAATCCGTTATAATAGCCGCCCGGAATCCGATTCCGAACCGCTATTATCATTTTCAGACGGCATCTTGCCGCATCCTACCGAAAACCAACAGCGAGATTATCATGAGTCAGAGAAGAGTAGTCATCACAGGCCTCGGCCAAGTATCACCGGTCGGCAACGACGTCGCCACCGCATGGAGCAACCTGCTCGCAGGCAAAAGCGGCATCGGCCGGATTACCCGCTTTGACGCATCCGACATCAACAGCCAAATCGCCGGCGAAGTGCGCGATTTCGACATCGGCCAATACATCAGCGCCAAAGAAGCCCGCCGCATGGACGTATTCATCCACTACGGCATCGCCGCCGCGCTGCAAGCCATCAACGATGCCGGTTTGGACGAATTGGAAAGCCTCGATAAAGACCGCGTCGGCGTGAACATCGGTTCCGGCATCGGCGGCCTGCCCAGCATCGAAGCCACCGGTAAAGCCGTACTCGAAGGCGGCGCGCGTAAAATCAATCCTTTCTTTATCCCCGGCTCGCTGATTAACCTGATTGCGGGTCACGTTACCATCCTCAAAGGCTACCGCGGCCCCAGCTACGGCATGGTTTCCGCCTGTACCACCGGCGCGCACTCCATCGGCGACTCCGCCCGACTGATCAAATACGGCGACGCGGACGTGATGATTGCCGGCGGTGCCGAAGGCGCCATCAGCACTTTGGGCGTCGGCGGCTTTGCTGCGATGAAAGCCCTTTCCACCCGCAACGACGATCCCGCCACCGCTTCCCGTCCGTGGGACAAAGGCCGCGACGGCTTCGTTATCGGCGAAGGTGCGGGCGTGCTGGTGTTGGAAGAATTGGAACACGCCAAAAAACGCGGTGCGAAAATCTACGCCGAAATCGTCGGTTTCGGCATGAGTTCTGATGCTTACCACATCACCGCCCCGAACGAAGAAGGCCCTGCGTTGGCGGTTACCCGCGCGCTGAAAGATGCCGGACTGAATCCCGAAGACGTCGATTACGTCAACGCACACGGTACGTCCACTCCGCTGGGCGATGCCAACGAAACCAAAGCGCTCAAACGCGCGCTGGGCGACCATGCCCGCAAAGTCATCGTCAACTCCACCAAATCCATGACCGGCCACTTACTCGGCGCGGCAGGCGGCGTGGAAGCGCTGTACAGCGTGTTGGCGGTACACGAGCAAAAATCCCCGCCGACTATCAACATCTTCGAACAAGACATCGAAGCGGGCTGCGATTTGGACTACTGCGCCAACGAAGCGCGCGACGCGAAAATCGACGTTGCCATCTCCAATTCCTTCGGCTTCGGCGGTACCAACGGCACGCTGGTGTTCAAACGGTTCAAAGACTGATTGAAACGGTTTGAAACAAGACGAAAGGTCGTCTGAAAACCTGAAACAAGGGTTTTCAGACGACCTTTTTTATGTTGGCAAGCATGGGACTTATAGTGGATTAAATTTAAATCAGGATAAGGCGACGAAGCCGCAGACAGTACAGATAGTACGGAACCGATTCACTTGGTACTTCAGCACCTTAGAGAATCGTTCTCTTTGAGCTAAGGCGAGGCAACGCCGTACTGGTTTAAAGTTAATCCACTATATATTGAAAAAGCCGGGTTTCGCATCATGCAAAACCCGGCTTGAAAAGCGGTCGAAAAGGCTTTTGGTCGATATCTGATTGTCGTCTTATGCCTGATAATCAATGCCCAACTGTTTCAGCAGATATTCAAATGTTTCCGGCGTATCAAAGTGGAGGACGATTTTGCCTTTTTTGTGATTGGTGGTTTTGACTTCCGCATTAACGCCCAGCCTTTCGGTCAATACATCATTCAGACGACGTATATCGGGGCTGATGGTTTTTTTGATTTCCTGTTTGGTTTGATGGGCGATTTGGCTGCGGCGTTCGACTTCGCGCACCGACCAACCGTTTTTTACCGCTTTTTGCGCCAATTCAAGCTGCTCGACCACGGGCAGGGTCAGCAGGGCACGGGCGTGTCCCATTTCAAGATGGCGGTGGTAGAGCATTTCTTGGACCGGCTCGGGCAGGCTCAACAGGCGCAGGCTGTTGGAAATGGCGCTGCGGCTTTTGCCGACCGCCTTGGCGATGGTTTCATGAGTCAGTCCGAACTCGTCGGCGAGGCGTTTCAAACCTTGCGCTTCTTCAATCGGGTTTAAGTTTTCGCGTTGCAGGTTTTCAATCAAACCCATTGCCAGCGCGGTTTCGTCGCTGATGGTTTTGATGACGACCGGAATCTCGGTCAGCCCGGCGAGTTGGGATGCGCGCCAGCGGCGTTCGCCGGCGATCAGTTCATATTGGGAAAGGCCGTGTTCGCGCACGATGACCGGCTGGATAACGCCTTGCGCTTTAATCGAATCCGCCAGCTCCTGCAAGGCTTCGTCGTCCATCTGTACCCGCGCCTGATAGCGGCCGGGTTGGATGTCGTTGATGGCGACGGTAGTCAGGCGGTCGCTGCTGCTGTTGTCCACGCCGTTGGAAATCAGGGAATCTAAACCGCGGCCCAAACCGCCTTTTGCTTTTGCCATATCGTGTCCCTTTCAGACGACCCTAAGGATGAAAAAACAGTATTCTATCGGATATTCACAAGCGCCGACAATTTGTATTGCTGTGTTATTCCAAGTGGCGATTTTTACTATAATGAACCCCCTCGGTTATTTTTCAGACGACCCACAGAAAGATTATTTATGACCCGACGCCTGATTATCGGCATCAGCGGTGCCAGCGGTTTCCAATATGGAGTCAAAGCCTTACAGCTTTTGCGCGCACATGACGTCGAAACGCATTTGGTGGTTTCCAAAGGTGCGGAAATGACACGTGCTTTGGAAACGGGCTACACAAAAGAAGAAGTCTATGCGCTCGCCGATGTCGTGTATTCCGTCAACCACATCGGCGAACGCATTGCCAGCGGCTCGTTTAAAACAGACGGGATGTTGATTGCCCCTTGCTCCATGCGGACGCTGGCATCCGTCGCGCACGGGTTCGGCGACAATCTTTTGACCCGCGCTGCCGATGTGGTTTTGAAAGAACGCCGGCGGTTGGTGCTGATGGTGCGTGAAGCGCCGTTAAACCTTGCCCATATTGAAAACATGCGCCGAGTGACCGAAATGGGCGGCATTATTTTCCCGCCCATTCCTGCCATGTATCAGCAGCCGCAAACCATTGACGACATCATTACCCACAGCGTGGCACATGCTTTGGACATGTTCGGCATCGAAACCGAAGGCGTGCCCAGATGGAACGGCGGACAAACCGAAGCAGACTGAAGACGATGCAGTTTGATAACGGAACTTTGCCGCCCCGAAGCTCGCCGCAAACGTGCTAAGCTGCTGAATTTTCCAGCAGAATCAGGTATAATGGCGGTCTATTTCCGTCCGTCGGACAGCTTGACCGTCCGGGTGGCGCGCCCAACTGTCGTTCAGACGACCTCAGCAGAAATTCTTTTAAAAAAATCTTACAGATAAAGACCATGACTGACCAAAAACACGAAGAATACGGCGCCGACAGCATACAAGTGCTGGAAGGCTTGGAAGCGGTACGCAAACGCCCCGGTATGTATATCGGCGACACGCAGGACGGCAGCGGCCTGCACCACATGGTGTTCGAAGTATTGGACAACGCCATCGACGAAGCCCTCGCCGGCCATTGCGACAAAATCACCGTAACCATCCATGCCGACAATTCCGTCAGCGTGGCCGACAACGGGCGCGGCATGCCCACCGGCATTCACCCTAAAGAAGGACGCTCCGCCGCCGAAGTCATCATGACCGTATTGCACGCGGGCGGTAAGTTCGACAACAACAGCTACAAAATCTCCGGCGGTCTGCACGGCGTGGGCGTGTCCGTCGTCAACGCGCTGTCCGACTGGGTAACGCTGACCATCTACCGCGATGGCAAAGAACACTTCGTCCGCTTCGTACGCGGCGAAACCGAAGAGCCGTTGAAAGTTGTCGGCGATTCCGACAAAAAAGGCACGACCGTACGCTTCCTCGCCAGCGCGGAAACCTTCGGCAACGTCGAATACAGCTTCGACATCCTCGCCAAGCGCATCCGCGAACTTTCCTTCCTGAACAACGGCGTGGACATCGAATTGATTGACGAGCGCGATGGCAAACACGAAAGCTTCGCCCTTTCCGGCGGCGTGGCCGGGTTCGTGCAATACATGAACCGCAAAAAAACGCCGTTGCACGAAAAAATCTTCTACGCGTTCGGCGAGAAAGACGGCATGAGCGTCGAATGTGCGATGCAGTGGAACGACAGCTATCAGGAAAGCGTGCAGTGCTTTACCAACAACATCCCGCAGCGCGATGGCGGTACGCACTTGACCGCGTTGCGCCAAGTGATGACGCGCACCATCAACAGCTACATCGAAGCCAACGAAGTCGCCAAAAAAGCCAAAGTTGAAACTGCAGGCGACGATATGCGCGAAGGTTTGACCTGTGTGTTGTCCGTCAAACTGCCCGACCCCAAATTCTCATCACAAACCAAAGACAAACTGGTTTCCAGCGAAATCGGCCCCGTTGTCAACGAAGTCATCAACCAAGCACTGACCGACTTCCTTGAAGAAAACCCGACCGAAGCCAAAATCATCACCAGCAAAATCGTCGATGCCGCCCGCGCGCGCGAAGCTGCCCGCAAAGCCCGCGAAATCACCCGCCGCAAAGGCGTGATGGACGGCTTGGGGCTGCCCGGCAAACTCGCCGACTGCCAAGAAAAAGACCCTGCCTTGTCAGAGCTTTACCTGGTCGAGGGCGATTCCGCAGGCGGTTCCGCTAAACAAGGCCGCGACCGTAAATTCCAAGCCATTTTGCCGCTCAAAGGCAAAATCTTGAACGTCGAAAAAGCCCGTTTTGAAAAAATGCTCGCCAGCCAAGAGGTCGCCACCCTGATTACCGCGCTGGGCGCAGGCATCGGCAAAGAAGAGTTCAACCCCGAAAAACTGCGTTACCACCGCATCATCATCATGACCGATGCCGACGTGGACGGTGCGCACATCCGCACCTTGCTCCTGACCTTCTTCTACCGCCAAATGCCCGAGCTGGTCGAACGCGGCTACATCTACATCGCCCAGCCGCCGCTTTACAAAGCCAAATACGGCAAGCAGGAGCGTTACCTCAAAGACGAACTTGAAAAAGACCAATGGCTGCTCGGCCTCGCTTTGGAAAAAGCCAAAATCGTTTCAGACGGCCGCACAATCGAAGGCGCAGAACTTGCCGATACCGCCAAACAATTCCTGTTGGCGAAAACCGTTATCGAACAGGAAAGCCGCTTCGTCGACGAACTCGTCCTGCGCGCCATGCTGCACGCGTCGCCCATCGATTTGACGTCGTCTGAAAACGCCGATAAAGCCGTTGCCGAACTTTCCGGTCTGCTCGACGAAAAAGAAGTCGCCCTCGAACGCATCGAAGGTCACGAAGGCAACCGCTTCATCAAAATCACCCGCAAGCTGCACGGCAACGTCATGGTCAGCTACATCGAACCCAAATTCCTCAACAGCAAAGCCTACCAAACCCTCACCCAAACCGCCGCCGCACTCAAAGGCTTGGTCGGCGAGGGCGCCAAGCTTTATAAAGGCGAGAACGAGTACGACGTGGACAGCTTTGAAACCGCGCTGAACATCCTGCTCCAAAACGCCCAAAAAGGCATGTCCATCCAGCGATACAAAGGTTTGGGCGAGATGAACCCCGAACAGCTTTGGGAAACCACGATGGACCCCACAGTACGCCGTCTGTTGAAAGTGCGCATTGAAGACGCCATTGCCGCCGACGAAGTATTCGTTACCCTGATGGGCGACGAAGTCGAACCGCGCCGCGCCTTCATCGAAAACAACGCCCTGATTGCGCAAAATATTGACGCTTGATAGGAGCTGAAACATGAAAAGGTCGTCTGAAAATGGGGATTTCCGGTTTTCAGACGACCTTTTTGATTGGTGGGAACGTTGCGGCGTCATGCTGCATGAAATATAGTGGATTAACTTTAAATCAGGACAAG
>NZ_KV821504.1:0-1223 GCF_001815675.1 Neisseria sp. HMSC065D04 | reverse complement strand
GCCGTACTGGTTTAAAGTTAATCCACTATAAAACGCCACTGTCTGTACCTTTGGGTAACAAATTGCGACCAATCGGAAATTTTATCCGCATTTTTTTCAAATCATAGGCATATTAATATGCAAACGTAGTTTGATTATTGCAAACTTCCTTCTCAGGTCACGCCGGAGCGTATGGTGTTTCGGCTGTCCGCATTTTTTAACTCATTTTTATGGAAACCCCATGATGAAAAGCAACCGTCTTGCCTGCGCTGTTTTGGCAGCCTTGTTATCCCTCCAAACCTTGCCTGCGTATGCCGCCAAACCGGATACTGCTTCAGCCGTCGAAGCATCTGCGCCAAACTCGAAAAATGCTTCAACTGTTTCAGAGGACGAGATCGCCAAACAAACAATCACCGGCCCGGCAGTTATCGACTTGGGCAACCAGGCAAAACTGAAACTGCCCGCCAAAATGGTCTTTATTAAAAAAGATGCCGCCAATAGCTTGATGGAAGAATGGGGTAATGGCACAAATCCCGACCGCTACGGGCTGATTATTCCGGAGCAAAAAAATAAAGACAGCGCAGCCCCTTGGTGGGTCGATTTGAATTTCAATGATTCCGGTTACATCAAAGACGATGATGCCAAAGAATGGGATGTCGAAGGCATGCTCAAGCAGCTGAAAGAAGGTTCTGAGGAGCAAAACAAAGAACGTGCCGCCCGCAACCTGCCTGAATTGGAAACGCGCGGCTGGGTGGAAAAACCGCAATATGATGCGGCTACCCACCGCCTGATTTGGTCGATTGACGTTTGGGAGAAAAACAAACCCGACCAAAATCCTGCCATCAACTACAACACTTACCAGCTCGGCCGCGAAGGTTTTATCGAACTGACCATGGTCACCGATTTGAACAGCGTAGACCAATACAAACCTATCGCACGGGAATTATTGGGCAATATCGAATTCAACGAAGGCAAGCGTTACAGCGATTTCAATGCCGCGACCGACAAAGTGGCGGAATACGGATTAGCAGCCTTAGTCGGCGGATTGGCTGCGAAAAAACTGGGCTTGTTGGCTCTTGCAGGCGCATTGCTCGCCAAATTCGGCAAATTGATTGCTGTCGGTGTGATTGGGGCAGGCGCGCTGTTTAAAGGCTTATGGCGCAAAAAAGATAAAAATCAAAGCGAAGAATAAGTTTCTGCGAAACTAAAAAAAGGTCGAGACCTTTGCAAAAAAGCCCTTCCTC
>NZ_KV821503.1:0-13918 GCF_001815675.1 Neisseria sp. HMSC065D04 | reverse complement strand
TTTTAATCGCATTGGGCTTGGTAAGTTTTAATGTTTACGCCAATGGATGTGGCGGAGAATACCAAGCTGCCACGGGAACCTGCCGTATCATAGACGGAAGCGGTCGGCAAATTTTATACAATGTGCCGCCTCCCAAATCAGGCAACAGTACTCCGCCTCCAAAGAAAATTATCTACCACGACGTGAAAGTTCCTTCTAAATTTGGGGCTATTGCCATTAATGAGAAAGCGGGTGCTGTCGCTGCATCGTCCAATATGTCTTCGATTGCTGAAGCTAAGCGTGAAGCAATTAGACTATGTGAAAGCAATGGGCGATATGCTCCTTGTCGGGATAATGGCTGGGTCAGAAACGGCTGTATTGCCGCTGCTTCGGGTAAGAAATCATCAAAATTTCAGTTGTTTAATGGGATAGGTGAGCGTGGCGAGGCTGAGCGTCTTGCGATAAATCATTGTAATAAAGCCAAAGCCTCCGAATGTCAGATTATTGTTCCCGAGACATGTTCTCTACCCTAAATTTCGTACTATGAATAAAGGTCGTCTGAAAACAAAATTTCAGACGACCTTTTTGCTTTAAGCAATGTAATGCAACCGTTCGGGCAGGGCTTTGCGCTTATGCCCGCTTATTCGTACTCGGGGTAGAGCGGCATGGTGCCGGCTTCTTCAAAGGTT
Organism: Neisseria sp. HMSC065D04; assembly: GCF_001815675.1. Taxonomy (NCBI): domain Bacteria; kingdom Pseudomonadati; phylum Pseudomonadota; class Betaproteobacteria; order Neisseriales; family Neisseriaceae; genus Neisseria; species Neisseria sp. HMSC065D04. The sequence goes on along the minus strand of NZ_KV821503.1, from coordinate 13,250 downwards.
GAGTGTGCTTTGACTTCTTGAAGGCGGCGGCCGATGCGGCGGGTGACGGCTTCGGCTTCGTTTTGGTGGTCTATGGTCAGACCGGGAACGGTTTTGCCGAAAAGTTCGGCATCGAGCAGGCGCTCGGCGTGGATGCCGGGGCGGTAGTTGTGTCTGACGGCGGGATCGCGTTCTTCAAAGAGGTAGCCGACGACGCTGTTGCGGGTCAGGGCGATGCCGAGTGCGGCATCTTCGCCGCCGAAGATTCGGAAGAGTTCGTCTTGCGGAAAGCCGCCGCAGGCGAGAAAGATGCTGCGGCGGAATACGGTGTTGCCGCCGACAGTCATTTGCAGCCGTTCCCATGCGGTGGGAAATTGCGGGTGGTTGAGGTAGTGTTCGGGAAAGCCGATCGGGCGCAGTTTGAGGCGGACCAGGCTGAGGTAGGAATAGGCTTCCAAACCGAGGTAGGCGGCGTTGAGGACGTTGTTTTCATAGACGTCGTCGGCATCGAGGAAGGCGATGAAATCGGCTTGGCTTTGCATGGCGCCCCAGTTGCGGGCTTTGGCTGCGCCGCCGTTTTCGAGCATGTATTCGCAGCGGACTTTGGGATGGATGGCGGCGAGGTCGCTCATGATGAGGCGTGTGTCGTCGAAGGAGGCATCGTCAACCAGCCAGACGTTTTCGACGGCGGGTTGGGAAACGGCGCTTTCGACAGCCGCCTGAAGGGTGGTGGCGGAGTTGTAGCAGGGGATGATGACGTCTAGTGTGGGTCTCATAATGTGATGCTTTGGGGCGTGTGTTGATGTTGAAAGGCCGCTGCGGGCGATGCGGAGGCAGCGGGGTGATGTTGAAATTCGGGGATAAGCCGAAAGGGTGTTGCGTTAAGTGGTGGGAAAGGTCGTCTGAAAACGGTATTTAGGTTTTCAGACGACCTTTTGGTATTGCCTGATGCGGATTACAACACTTTCACGATGCTTTCGCACAGGTAGTCGATGTTGTCATCGGTAATGCCGGCGACGTTGATGCGGCCGGAGCGCACGGCGTAGATGGCGAATTCGTTTTTCAGGCGGTCGACTTGTTCGGGCGTGAGGCCGCTGAAGGAGAACATGCCGTTTTGTTCGATGATGAAGTCGAAGTCCTGAGCTGCGCCTTTGGCTTTGAGCAGTTCGACGAATTTTTGGCGCATGGCTTTGATGCGGCCGCGCATTTCGTCGAGTTCGGCAATCCATCGGGCTTTCAAATCCGCGTCTTTCAACACTAGGGCGATGGTGTTCGCGCCGTGGGAGGCGGGATTGGAGTAGAGGGTACGGATGATGGTTTTGACTTGGCTGTGGGCGCGGGCGGCGGTTGCTTCGTCTTCTGCGACTAAGGTGAATGCGCCGACGCGTTCGTTGTACATGCCGAAGTTTTTGGAATAGGAGCTGGCGATGAGCAATTCTTTGTTGTATTTCAAGAAGGTGCGCAAGCCGTATGCGTCTTCTTCGAGTCCGTTGCCGAAGCCTTGATAGGCGAAGTCAAACAGGGGCAGCCAGCCTTTTTCGGCAGAGAGTTTGGCGAGGGTTTCCCATTGTTCGGGCGTGGGGTCGATGCCGGTGGGGTTGTGGCAGCAGCCGTGCAAGAGGACGACGTCGCCTTTTTGCGCTTGGTTCAGGTCTTCAATCATGCCGTCCCAGTCTAGGCCGTGTTTGGCGGCATCGTAGTAGCGGTAGGGTTTGTCTTGGATGCCGACGGCTTTGAAGATGGCGTTGTGGTTGGGCCAGGTGGGGTTGGAAATCCAGACGGTTTGTGCGTTCAACTGGCGTTTGGCGAACTCGGCGGCAATACGCAACGCGCCTGTGCCGCCGAGGCTTTGGGCGGTTTTGGCGCGGCGGCTGGTGATGATTTCGTGGTCTGCGCCAAAGAGGAGGATTTGGGTTTGCTCGTTGTAGTCGGCAACGCCGTCGATGGTGAGGTAGTTTTTGGTGGTTTCGCTCTCGAGCAGGCGTTTTTCGGCTTCTTTGACGGCTTTGACGATGGGGGTCGCGCCGGATGCGTCTTTATAAACGCCGATGCCGAGGTTGACTTTTTCGGGACGGGTTTCGGCTTTGAATGCTTCGCCCAAGCCTAAGATGGGGTCGGCGGGGGCGGCTTCGATGTGCTTGAAGAACATGATTTCTCGCTTTGAAAAAAATGAAGGGACGGGATATTTCCTTTGGGATTTTACGCTGTTTCAGGTCGTCTGAAAATGAATGCGGCAGGTTTTGCGCAAATGGTTTACATCATGCCTTTGATACCGGCGAGGATGATGCCGTAGCGCAGGATTTTTCCGGTCAGGAGCATGAGTGCGGAGGTGTAGGGATTGAGCCTGAGCCAGCCTGCGGCAATGGGCAGCGCGTCGCCGATGACGGGCAGCCAGGCAAACAAAAGGGGCAGGGTGCCCCAGCGTTGGAGCAGGCGCAGGGTCTTTTCAGACGACCTTTTTTTGGACGGAATCAGCCGCCCCATCCAATAGGAAACCATGCTGCCCAAGCCGTTTGCTAGTCCGGCGCACAACCACGCGCCGTATGCCTGTTCGGGATAGGTGTAGATAAACGCGGCGAAGGCGGCTTCGGACGTGCCGGGCAGGATGGTGGCGGAGGTAAAGGCGGAGGCGGCGAGTCCGAGATAGGCGTAAATGAGGGGCATGGCGGATAAGTTTGCGTCAGGTCAAAGGTCGTCTGAAATAAGATTTTAAGTCGTTTGCGGGTAGGTTAATTGTAAAATTCAGACGGATTCTGTCTATAAAAATGCGTTATCGGACAGAATCTTGCTGAAACTCTATGTAGTCGGCGTGTTTTCAGTGTTTGCAAGAATGGCAAAAGCCAGTATGATTCAGCCCGTTATTAACGGATATTAACTGTTTATACGGTCAATTCCAATAAATCGAAAGGCAAATCATGTCTACGCCATCACAACAAAACCATAACCCCGCGCTGGTCGTCCTGACCACGCTCTTCTTCATGATGGGTTTCATCACCTGCATGAACGACATCTTGATTCCGCATCTGAAAGACATTTTCACGCTGACCAATGTTCAGGCGATGCTGGTTCAGTTCTGCTTCTTTACCGCCTATGCCATCATGTCAATTCCGATGGGTCATCTCGTCGGTAAAATCGGCTATAAAAACGGCGTCATCGGCGGCTTTTTGCTGACCGCCGTCGGATGCTTGTTGTTTTATCCCGCCGCAGAAAGCCTATCTTACCCGACTTTCTTGGGCGCGCTTTTCATTCTTGCTTCAGGCGTCACCCTGTTGCAGGTTGCGGGTAATCCGTATGTGACCCTGCTGGCGAAACCGGGCAAAGAGTCAGTGACATTGACTTTGGTGCAGGCATTCAATTCATTGGGTACGACGATTGCTCCGAAAATCGGTTCATATCTCATTTTTGCCGATGCGGCTCAGAAAGCCAGCAAAGCCGAGCAAATCGCCTCCGTCCAAATCCCTTATTTGGGTTTGGCGGGATTTTTGATCCTCCTCGCCGTTTTCGTAAAAATGATCCGTCTGCCCGATGCGCGCAAAATTGCCGTTGAGGAAAGCGAACACAATCACGACGGCAAAAGCAGCGTGTGGCAATACAAACACCTTATTCTCGGTGTGGTCGGCATTTTCTGCTACGTTGGTGCGGAAGTATCCATCGGCTCTTTCATGGTCAATATTTTGGGCTTTCTGAAAGGATTGAATCATGCCAAAGCTGCAGACATGCTGGCGTTATACTGGGGCGGTGCCATGGTCGGACGCTTCCTCGGTTCGGCGGTGATGGCTCGAGTCGCGCCGAACCGCTACCTTGCCTTTAATGCCTCAGTTGCCACTGCCTTGCTCGTCATTGCCATCATGGTTGGTAAAGGCAATGCCGACATCGCCATGTGGGCGTTGATTGCCATCGGTTTTTTCAACTCCATCATGTTCCCGACCATCTTCTCGCTGGCAACCAAAAACCTCGGTAAATTCACCAATTCTGCTTCGGGTATTCTTTGTACCGCCATCGTTGGCGGCGCGCTGATTCCTGTTTTGCAAGGTAAGATTGCTGATGATTTCGGTATGATGATTTCTTATGTTGCACCTGCCGTGTGCTACCTCTACATCGTCTTCTTTGCGCTTAAAGGTTATAAAGCCGACGAGTAAGCGTTGACTGGATAAAAGGTCGTCTGAAAACTTGGAAATCAGGTTTTCAGACGATTTTTTTGCTTTGCGGCGGACTTTTAAACCTGATCCGTTCAAACCGAGGTCGTCTGAAAATACGGCAACAGATTTTAACCGGAGCTTAAGCCCGTTTTCAAAAGACAAAATGCGTCCGCAATACGGTCTGACTGACTTATGGCATAATGCTAGCGGCAAAAATACAGGAGGCCCTCATGTCGAAAATCATCTTATTACACGGACTGCACATGCACTCTTGGGTGATGAAACCTTTAGCGGATATGCTGGCAAAGCAGGGCTTTGACGTTGCCCTGTTCGGTTATTACAGCGTCTGGCACACCATGCCGCAGCACACGCAGGCATTGGCGGAATTTGTTGAAAAACACGATACGGGCGAGCCTCTGCATTTTGCCGGACATAGTCTGGGCGGGCTGGTGTTGCGCCACTTTGCCGCCGCCCATCCCGAAAAAATTACCGGCCGCATCGTTACCTTCGGCACGCCCCACCAAGGCAGCCGGGCTGCGCAAAGGGTGTTCCGGCTCGGATTGAAAACCCCCGTACTCGGCGGCGCTTATCGCGATGCGCTTGACGGCGGCACGCCCGATTTGCCCGAACATATCGAATTGGGCAGCATCGCCGGCAACAAGCCGCTCGGGCTGGGGCGCGTATTGGGCTTGCACGGCGAACACGACGGTACGGTTTTGGTCAGCGAAACCCGCTGTCCGAATATGCGCGACCACGTTATCTTACCCGTCAGCCACAGCGGTATGCTGTTTAAACACATTACCGCCGAGCAGACCGCAACATTTTTGCGCGAGGGGCAGTTTAATCATAATAAAAAGAAATAATACGTCTTTATTTTGAAAATAAGGATATTTTATTTCAAAAAATCAAATTTAAAACCATATCGCATCAACTAAAATCCGTTATTACATTCATAAAAAATCACGGGGTCGTCTGAAAAGCGGTTTTTCAGACGACCCCGTGTGCTAAACTTCGTTAAATACATACAAAACAGGCAAAGCAATATGTTTGCATTCAAATCACTGCTCGATATGCCGCGCAAAGAAGCCCTTGCCGTCGTTGCGGCGTTAATCGGGGCGATGGGTTACACCATCATTTCGCTGGGCTGGCTGCCCCATATGTCCATCATTGCCGCCATTACCGTCCTCATCCTTTACGGTCTCGCGCGCGGGTTGAAATATAACGATATGCAAAAAGGCATGGTCGGCGCGGTGGGGCAGGGCATGGGCGCGATTTACCTGTTTTTCTTCATCGGACTGATGGTCAGCGCGCTGATGATGAGCGGCGCGATTCCGACGCTGATGTATTACGGTTTCGGGCTGATTTCCCCCACTTATTTCTATTTCTCCGCCTTTGCGCTCTGTTCCGTCATCGGCGTATCCATTGGCAGCAGTTTGACCACTTGCGCCACCGTCGGCGTTGCCTTTATGGGCATGGCGGCGGCGTTTCATGCCGATTTGGCGATGACGGCGGGCGCGATTGTTTCCGGCGCGTTCTTCGGCGACAAAATGTCCCCGCTCTCAGATACCACGGGCATTTCCGCCTCCATCGTCGGCATTGATTTGTTCGAGCACATCAAAAACATGATGTACACCACCATTCCTGCGTGGCTCATCAGCGCGGCATTGATGCTGTGGCTCTTGCCCAATGTTGCCGCCCACGATTTGAACAGTGTCGAATCCTTCCGCAGCCAGCTCGAAGCGACGGGCTTGGTGCACGGCTATTCGCTGATTCCGTTTGCGCTGTTGGTCGTGTTGGCGCTGTTGCGCATTAACGCCGTTGTCGCCATGCTCTTTACCATCCTCGCCGCGCTTGCGGTAACTTATTTCCACAGCACGCCCGACTTGAACCAGCTCGGCGCATGGTTTTACGGCGGCTACAAACTCGAAGGCGAAGCGTTTCAAGACATCGCCAAACTCATTTCGCGCGGCGGTTTGGAAAGCATGTTCTTCACGCAAACCATCGTGATTCTCGGTATGAGTTTGGGCGGATTATTGTTTACGCTCGGCGTGATTCCGTCGCTGTTGGACGCCATCCGCGCGTTCCTGACTACCGCCGGACGTGCCACCTTCAGCGTTGCCGCCACTTCGGTCGGCGTCAATTTCCTCATCGGCGAACAATATTTGAGTATTTTGCTTTCCGGCGAAACCTTCAAACCCGTGTACGACAAGCTCGGACTGCATTCGCGCAACCTTTCGCGCACGCTGGAAGACGCGGGTACGGTCATCAATCCGCTCGTTCCGTGGAGCGTCTGCGGCGTGTTCATCAGCCACGCCCTCGGCGTACCCGTTTGGGAATACCTGCCTTATGCCTTCTTCTGCTATCTGAGCCTGATTTTGACGCTGCTGTTCGGCTGGACAGGTCTGACGTTGAGCAAGAAAGAAACCGCGTAAAGCAGCGGGATAGAAAGGTCGTCTGAAAACCTTCGGCATAGGTTTTCAGACGACCTTTTGCGTTATAATCGGGCAAACGATAAAGACACACACAAATCCTACCCGTACCCCCATGAACAAACAGATCCGCCAAGAAATTTTCGAGCGTTTCCGCGCTGCCAATCCCCATCCGACCACCGAGCTTCATTTCAATTCCCCCTTCGAGCTTTTGATTGCCGTTTTGCTGTCGGCTCAGGCGACCGACGTGGGCGTGAATAAGGCGACGGCAAAGCTGTTTCCGGTTGCCAATACGCCGCAGGCGATGTTGGATTTGGGTTTGGACGGCGTAATGGAATACACGAAAACCATCGGGCTTTATAAAACCAAGTCCAAACACATCATGCAGACTTGCCGCATCCTGCTGGAAAAATACAACGGCGAAGTGCCGGAAGACCGCGAGGCTTTGGAATCGTTGCCGGGCGTGGGGCGCAAGACGGCAAACGTGGTGTTGAACACGGCGTTCGGCCATCCCGTCATGGCGGTTGATACGCATATCTTCAGGGTGTCCAACCGTACCAAAATCGCGCCGGGCAAGGATGTGCGCGAGGTGGAAGACAAGCTGATGCGCTTTGTGCCGAAAGAGTTTTTGATGGATGCGCACCATTGGTTGATTCTGCACGGACGCTACACCTGCAAGGCGCAGAAGCCGCAATGCGGGAAGTGCATCATTAATGATTTGTGCGAGTATGACGCGAAGTTGATGTAAACATTGATAAATTGTAAACAATCAACAAAACAACCTTTCTATCAGGTTAAAATTTCTGACGGCATTTTTTTATTTAAAATGAAATGCTTGAAAAAATATGGGCAAAAGGTAAAATTCGACCTTATCGGGTTGGAAAACGATAAAAGTTTCAGACGACCCCCCTGTTTTTAAGATGCAAGAACACAATCCGTTATTCGGAAAAGGAAACGCGGTGCGCGAAAAAATGAACAAATACAGATACTTTGCTTTGGTAACGGCTTCTGCGCTGGCCTTGGGCGGCTGTGACAAAATCAGCAGCTTCTTCGGCGGCGACAGTAAAAGCGAAGAATTCGTACAAAGAATCGAACCTTCCAAAGATAACGGCAGCGTCGGCATGCTGCTGCCCGATTTCGCACAATTGGTGCAAAACGAAGGCCAGGCGGTGGTCAATATCCAAGCTTCTCCCGCGAGACGCTCCGCAGGCAGCGGGCAGTCTGAAGAGCAGGGCATGGATTTAAGCCAATTCCCTGACAACGACCCGTTTTACGAGTTTTTCAAACGCCTTGTCCCGAATATGCCCGATATGCCGGAAGACCAATCTGCCGACGAGGATTTGAACTTCGGCTCCGGCTTCATCATCAGTAAAGACGGCTATATCCTGACCAATACCCACGTCGTTGCCGGCATGGGCAATATCAAAGTCCTGCTCAACGACAAACGCGAATACACCGCCAAGCTGATCGGATCGGATACGCAATCCGATGTCGCGCTGCTGAAGATTGACGCTTCGGAAGAATTGCCCGTCGTCAAAATCGGCAATCCGAAAGATTTGAAACCGGGCGAATGGGTTGCCGCCATCGGTGCGCCGTTCGGCTTTGACAACAGCGTTACTTCAGGCATCGTGTCCGCCAAAGGACGCAGCCTGCCGAACGAAAGCTACACGCCTTTCATCCAAACCGACGTTGCCATCAATCCGGGTAACTCCGGCGGCCCGCTGTTTAACCTGAAAGGTCAGGTGGTCGGCATCAACTCCCAAATTTACAGCCGCAGCGGCGGATTTATGGGCATTTCCTTCGCGATTCCGATTGATGTGGCGATGAACGTTGCCGAGCAGTTGAAAACCAGCGGTAAGGTTCAGCGCGGTCAGTTGGGCGTGATTATTCAGGAAGTATCTTACGATCTGGCGAAATCGTTCGGCTTGGATAAAGCCAGCGGCGCGTTGATTGCCAAAGTGATGCCGAACAGCCCTGCCATGCAGGCAGGATTGCAAGTGGGCGACATCGTTCGCAGCGTCAACGGCGAAGAAGTGCGCGTGTCCAGCGATTTGCCGGTCATGGTCGGCTCGATGCTGCCGGGTAAGGAAGTTTCGCTGGAAGTATGGCGCAAAGGCGAGAAGATTAATGTGAAAGTCAAACTCGGCAGCATGGCGGAGCAGAACGAAACGTCTTCTCGCGCTACCGAGCAGCCGCAGCAGGCAAATCCGGCGGACGGCTTTACCGTCGATAATACGGGACTGACCCTGCGCGTCGATGAAGGTGCAGGCAAAAGCCGCCTGATTGTTTCCCGCGTCAGCGGCGCGGCGGAACGAGCCGGACTCAAACGCGGCGACGAAATCCTCGCCGTCAGCCAAATCAGCGTCAACGACGAATCAAGCTTCCGCAGCGCGTTGGCAGGTGCGGGCAAAAATGTGCCGCTGCTGGTTCAGCGCGACGGCAATACGCTTTTCCTCGCCCTGACCCTGCAATAAGGTGCAACGCAAGCGCCATTCAATGATAGAATACCCGCCATCCTAAGGTGGCGGGTATTTTGTAATTTTAGCAACTGATTGATTTGTTTGTTTTTTGATGGTTTTGCTCTTTTGGCTTTGTCAACAATCGCATTCAAAGGTCGTCTGAAAACGTTCCGCTCCGATTGACTTCCTATTAATAAAAATATTATGCACCTGATTGATTATTCACATTCGTTTTTATCCGTCGTGCCGCCGTTTTTGGCATTGGCGCTTGCCGTCATCACCCGCCGCGTGCTGCTGTCTTTGGGCATCGGTATCTTGGTCGGCGTTGCCTTTTTGGTCGGCGGCAGCCCGATTGACGGACTGACACACCTGAAAGACATGGTGGTCGGACTGGCTTGGGCAGACGGCGATTGGTCGCTGGGAAAACCTAAAATCCTGATTTTCTTGTTGTTGCTCGGTATTTTCACTTCTCTTTTAACCTTTTCGGGCAGCAATCAGGCGTTTGCCGATTGGGCGAAGCAACACATCAAAGGGCGGCGCGGCGCAAAAATGCTGACTGCCTGTCTCGTATTCGTTACCTTTATCGACGACTATTTCCACAGTCTCGCCGTCGGCGCGATTGCCCGCCCCGTTACCGACAAATTCAAAGTTTCCCGCGCCAAACTGGCGTATATCCTTGACTCTACCGCTGCGCCGATGTGCGTACTGATGCCGGTTTCAAGCTGGGGCGCATCGATTATCGCCACGCTGGCAGGTCTGCTCGTTACCTACCACATCACCGGATACACGCCGATGGGTGTGTTCGTCGCCATGAGCCTGATGAATTATTACGCCCTGTTCGCCCTGGTCATGGTGTTTGTCGTCGCTTGGTTTTCTTTCGACATCGGCTCGATGGCGCGCCTTGAAAAAGCGGCATTGCAGGAAACCCATGACGAATCCGCCGGCTTTGACGGCCCTAAAGGCAGGGTTTACGCGCTGATTATCCCTGTTTTGGTGTTGATCGCATCCACCGTTTCCGCCATGATTTACACAGGCGCGCAGGCAAGCGAAACTTTCAGCATTTTGGGCGCGTTTGAAAATACCGATGTAAATACCTCGCTGGTGTTCGGCGGTACTTGCGGCGTACTCGCCGTCGTCCTCTGCACGCTCGGCACCATCAAGGCCGCCGACTATCCCAAAGCCGTCCGTCAGGGCATATCTTCGATGTTCGGCGCGATTACCATCCTGATTCTTGCCTGGCTCATCAGCACCGTCGTCAGCGAAATGCACACCGGCGACTACCTCTCCACGCTGGTTGCAGATAACATCCATCCCGGCTTCCTGCCCGTCATCCTCTTCCTGCTTGCCAGCGTGATGGCGTTCGCCACAGGCACAAGCTGGGGCACGTTCGGCATTATGCTGCCGATTGCCGCCGCGATGGCGGTTAAAGTCGATGCATCGTTGGTTATCCCGTGTATGTCCGCCGTGATGGCTGGCGCGGTGTGCGGCGACCACTGTTCGCCCATTTCCGACACCACCATCCTGTCTTCCACCGGCGCGCATTGCAACCACATCGACCACGTTACATCGCAACTGCCTTACGCCCTGACCGTCGCAGGCGCGGCAGCGGCAGGCTACCTCGTGTTGGGTATGACGCAATCGGCTTGGCTGGGCTTTTTTGCCACCGGCGTCGTCATGACCGCCCTCATCTTCATACTGAAAGACAAAAAAGGCAAAGCTGCCTGATGTGTTTTCCCGTTTTCAGACGACCTTCGATACTTTAAGGTCGTCTGAAAACATTTTAAGGAATCCAAAAATGAACGCTCCCCATTCCATCCCGCGCGGCCCCGTTATGGCAGACGTCGCCGCCTACTGTCTGACCGAAGAAGAAAAACAACGCTTGCTCGACCCGTCTATCGGCGGCGTGATTCTGTTCCGCCGCAACTTCCAAAGCGTCGGGCAGCTCAAAGCCCTGGTTCAAGAAATCAAAGCACTGCGCACGCCTGAACTCATCATCGCCGTCGATCACGAAGGCGGCAGGGTGCAACGCTTCATCGAAGGCTTCACCCGACTACCCGCCATGAACACTTTAGGGCAGATTTGGGACGCCGAAGGCGAAGCCGCCGCCAAAGAAAAAGCCGAGCAGGTCGGCTGGGTATTGGCGACGGAGCTGACCGCCTGCGGCATAGACCTCTCCTTCACGCCCGTCCTCGACCTCGACTGGGGAACATGTCCCGTCATCGGCAACCGCAGTTTCCACCACAACGCCGACACCGTAACCCAGCTCGCCCTTGCCCTGCAAAAAGGTCTGAATCGAGGCGGCATGAAATCCTGCGGCAAACATTTCCCCGGACACGGATTCGTCGAAGGCGACAGCCATTTGGTGCAACCCGAAGACACGCGCAGCCTTGCCGAACTCGAAGCCGCCGACATGATTCCGTTCCGCGCCTTAAGCAGCGCAGGCATGGCGGCGGTCATGCCCGCCCACGTCGTTTACCCGCAAATTGACGGCAAGCCCGCCGGTTTCTCCGAAAAATGGCTCAAACAAATCCTGCGCCAAGACATCGGATTTAAAGGCGTTATCTTTTCAGACGACCTCACTATGGAAGGCGCAGGCGCAGCGGGCGGCATCAAAGAACGTGCAAACGCTTCCTTTACAGCAGGCTGCGACATCGTCCTCGTCTGCAACCGTCCCGACCTCGTGGACGAACTGCGCGACGGCTTCCAAATCCCCGTCAATCCCTATTTGGCAAACCGCTGGCAATACATGGCGAACACATTGGGCAAGGAAGCCGCCCAAGCCGTGATGCAGACGCCCGATTTCCAAGCCGCCCAAGCCATGACCGCGCAACTTGCCACGCCTAAAGACACCGCCGGCGGCGTGAAAGTCGGCGAAGCGTTTTAAAGGCGTTTGATTTAGAAAACATGAAAGAAGGTCGTCTGAAAAGCTGAATTTGGCTTTTGAACTGCACCCCAAAAGTTGGACATCCCCTCCAACTCACAAGGTGCAGTTTTTTTATGAGCAAATATACATTACACTTCAAATACCAAGCCGTACTCCACTACCTGCATATACGCAGCCAGCAGCGTACCGCAGACCACTACGGCATTTCCCGAACCCACCTGAGACGATGGATACGCGCCTATCAAGAAGGCGGTATCGGCGCACTCGAACATCCCCAATCCAAAACCATGCCCCAACACCGCAAAAACCCCTTCATCGCAGATAAACCCGACCAAGAAAAAACACAGGCAGAGCTTATCGAAGAGTTGTGCTATATGCGCGCAGAGGTCGCCTACCTAAAGGAGTTAAAAGCCCTCAGCCAAAAACAGACCGAAAAGGACAAAGCCAAACCGTCCAAACACTGAGGGCGCAACACCCGCTCAAATACCTGCTGCACATCGCAAACCTGCCCAAAAGCAGCTTTTACTACCACCACCAAGACCGACCCGACCCCGACGAAGCCGACAAAGCCCTCCTCGTCGAAACCTACCGGCGGCATAAAGGACGCTACGGACAAAGGCGCATTGCCGCCGCATTGGGTTGGAACCGCAAAAAAGCGGCGCGGTTGATGAAGCAGTTGGAACTGAAATCCCTCATTCGGGCGAAAAAAGCCTACCGCCATCCCGCTATGGGCGAAATATCGGAAAACCTCCTCAAACGCCGGTTCAAAGCCCGAAAGCCCAACGAAAAATGGCTGACCGACGTTACCGAACTCAAAGGAAAGGACGGCAAACTGTACCTTTCGCCGATATTGGACCTGTTCAACCGCGAAATCATCGCCTACGCCATGAGCCGCAGAGCCGACAGCGAAATGGTGAAGGAAATGCTCGAAAAAGCCGCCCCCCGTCTGACTGCTAAAGGAACGATGCTTCATTCCGACCAAGGTGTGCTGTACCGTACGGCGGGGTATAGGGAATTGCTTGCGGAGCATTCCATGGTTCAAAGCATGTCGCGTAAGGCGAACTGTTGGGACAATGCGCCGATGGAGAGTTTCTTTGCGGTGTTGAAGACGGAGTGTTTCTATAACGCAGGTGAATTGACGGTAGATGAATTGATGAAGCAGATAGATGACTATATGGATTACTACAACCGGGAGCGTTGCAGTTTGAAATTGAAAAAGCTGAGTCCTGTCGCATACAGAACCCAGCTTGCACAGAGCGCCTGAATAGGCTTTTATGAGTGTCCAAGATTTGGGGGCCAGTTCATTTTTCAGACGACCTTTTGTCCGTTTATAGTGGATTAACTTTAAACCAGTACGGCG
>NZ_KV821502.1:2578-3464 GCF_001815675.1 Neisseria sp. HMSC065D04 | reverse complement strand
AGGTTTGAAAGAAGTTGTAGCTGCACACGATGAAGCGTTGGGTGACTTGACTGAAACCGTCAATGACAACAGCGAAGCATTGGTAAAAACCGCTGAAGTCGTTAATGCCATCAGTGCAGATGTGACTGCCAACAAAGAGGCCATCAAAAACAAAGCCGATCAGACTGCCGTAGAAAGCGTAAGAACAATAGCTGTTGAAGCTAAAGAATCAGTTCAAGCAGTGCAAGGTTCTGTTGAAGCAGCCCGACAATCTGCTGAAATTGCTGAAAGACATGCCAAAGCTGCACAAACATCCGCTGATACTGCCAATAATGTAGCAAGTGCCGCGCAAACTACTGCTGCTCAAGCTCAAGATGCAGTGAAAGCCAATACTGCACAAGTTGCCGCTAACAAAGCCGATATTGCGACACTGCAAACAGCAAGCAACCAACACGCTGCCGGTATTGCTAAAAACTCAGCACGCATCGACAGCTTGGATAAAAACGTAGCTAATCTGCGCAAAGAGACCCGCCAAGGTCTGGCAGCACAAGCAGCCCTCAGCGGTCTGTTCCAACCTTACAGCGTTGGTAAGTTTAACGTTACCGCTGCTTTGGGTGGTTTCAAATCTGACACCGCAGTTGCAGTCGGTGCAGGCTACCGCTTCAATGAAAACTTTGCGGCTAAAGCCGGTCTTGCAGTGGGCACCTCTTCAGGCGGCTCTGCATCTTACAACGTGGGCGTGAACTACGAATGGTAATACCGGTTTAGTGTTAAATAGGTATCAAACCCGCAGCTATGCTGCGGGTTTTTTGTTTTGTCTGGCGGGGTTGCTCAACTGGACATGAATCTCGAATAAAAGACTTAATTCCCGATGTCTATATAGTGGATTAAATTTAAATCAGGACAA
>NZ_KV821502.1:0-2478 GCF_001815675.1 Neisseria sp. HMSC065D04 | reverse complement strand
GGCGAGGCAACGCCGTACTGGTTTAAATTTAATCTACTATACATAAAGAGAGGTTGTCTGAAAACGCAAATTTGGTTTTCAGACGACCTCTCTCTCTTAGATTTCCTGCCAATTACATTCCGGGGAACATTCCTTTCATTCCCTTCATGCCTTTAGCCATACGCATCAGTTTGCCCAGTCCTTTTCCGCTAAACATTTTCATAACTTGTTGCGATTGTTCGAACTGTTTGAGCATTTTGTTGACTTCCTCCACGCTGGTACCGGCACCTGCGGCAATGCGGCGTTTGCGGCTGGCTTTGAGTAGGGTTGGGTTGGCACGTTCTTTGGGCGTCATGGAGTTGATGATGGCTTCGACTTTACCCATGGCTTTTTCTGCCGTGCCTTCGGGAATTTGTTTGGAAATCTGACCCAGTTCGCCCGGCATTTTTGACATCAGGCTTTCCAGCCCGCCCATATTGCGCATTTGCTGGATTTGTTCTTTAAAATCATTGAGGTCGAAGCCTTTGCCTTTTTGCAGCTTTTTCGCCATTTTGGCGGCAGCTTCTTCGTCTATGCCTTTTTGGACATCTTCAATCAGGCTTAATACGTCGCCCATACCGAGGATACGGCTGGCGATGCGGTCTGGGTAGAAGGGTTCGAGTCCTGTGATTTTTTCACCGATACCGATAAATTTGATGGGTTTTCCGGTGACGTGGCGCACAGACAATGCCGCGCCGCCGCGTGAATCGCCATCCATTTTGGTCAGGATGACGCCGGTCAGCGGCAAGGCTTCGTTAAATGCTTGTGCGGTGTTTACAGCGTCTTGACCCAACATGGCATCGACGACGAATAAAGTTTCTACGGGATTGACGGCTGCGTGCAGCGCTTTGATTTCATTCATCATTTCTTCGTCAATCGCCAAGCGTCCGGCGGTATCGACCATCAAGACGTCGTAAAAGTGTTTTTTTGCATAATCAATCGCAGCAGTGGCAATTTCGACAGGTTTCTGATTGGAGTCGGAAGGGAAGAAGTCAATGCCGACTTGCTCAGCCAAAAGGCGCAACTGTTCAATAGCGGCAGGGCGGTACACGTCGGCTGAAACGACCAAGACTTTTTTCTTCTGTTCGTTTTTCAGCAGGCGGGCAAGTTTGCCGACGGTGGTGGTTTTACCAGCACCTTGCAGACCTGCCATTAAGACAACAGCAGGCGGTACAGCCGCCAAGTCCAAAGAGGAATTTTCCTTGCCCATCAATTCGATCAGGGCTTGGTTGACGATGCCGATAAAGGCTTGGTCGGGCGTCAGGCTGCCGGCAACTTCCTGCCCGAGGGCTTTTTCTTTGACGTTGTTGACAAATTCTTTTACGACGGGCAGGGCTACGTCCGCTTCGAGCAGGGCAAGGCGGACTTCCCTCAGCGCCTCTTTAATGTTGTCTTCTGTCAGTTTTGCTTGACCGCGGATATTTTTGAAAACTTTACTAAAGCGGTTGGTTAAGTTGTCTAACATGCTTGTCCTTGGTAATGATAATAGCTGCCCTGTTCGGGGCATTCTTTGCTAAAATAAAATTGAGATTATTTTACACTATCGCGTGCGGTTATGTATGCGCGCCAAGAAAGTTTGTTATGCCGACTATCCTGATTTGCCTGATACTGGTGTATGCCGGATTGGGTATATTCGTTTGGTTCAATCACAAGACCCGAGAGATTAAAGATTATCCTCTAAAAGCCGAGTTGGCTGTTTTGGGTGCTGCGCTGACCATGCACGGTGCCGTATTACTTATGCCTGTCATTCAAGACAAGATTTTGATTATGGGCTTTGGGTATTCCATCAGTTTGATTGTATGGTTGATGCTGCTGGTGTATTTCGTTGGTAGTTTTTTCTATCGTCTGCGCGGATTGCAGCTGCTTTTGTATCCGTGCGCAGCGTTTACTTTATTATTGGGTGCGCTGTTCCCTGGGAAATATGTCGGTTACCAAATCAATGATTTGCCGTTTATGTCGCACATTGGTACATCGCTGCTGGCATACGGTTTATTCGGTATTGTGACCTTGTTTGCCGTTTTGATTTTGCTGCTCAACCGTAACCTGCATAGACGACGTGTTTCCAGTTTGTCCAGTTTTCTACCGTCTTTACTGAGTTTGGAAAAGCTCATGTTCCAGGGGATGTGGGTAGGTTTTATCTTATTAACCTATTCGGTTGTCAGCGGGACATTTTTTGCAGAGGCTGTATTCGGAAAACCCGTTACATTTACCCATAAAACCGTATTCGGCATTCTCTCATGGATAATTTACGGTGCGTTGCTGCTTAAACACAGTATGACGGCATGGCGGGGCAAAAAAGCAGCCGTTTGGACAATCATCGGGTTTGTCAGCCTAATGTTCGCTTATGTAGGAAGCAAGTTTGTATTGGAAATCTTGCTGCAGCGTTAAGATGAGAGTTATTCAGGTAATAGTGTATTTGGATTAACAAAGGTCGTCTGAAAGGGATTTCAGACGACCTTT
>NZ_KV821501.1:14214-27870 GCF_001815675.1 Neisseria sp. HMSC065D04 | reverse complement strand
CGAAGGTGAGGTGGTAGGATTGGCGGGCAGTCATAATAACATTAGGATAAATTTATGATAAACGCCTTAAATATACCATAACCATAATGACAAATATATTTGTTAAGATGAATGGCATAAATTTCACCTAAACGGCAAGAAAAATACCATGCCGTTAAATTCCCTCCATGTATACACGTATACATGTATACAGTTATAATTCAAAGCTGTACTGTATCTCAGACCCATTCCATGAAAAAAATCCTCGTTACCGGCGGCGCTGGCTTTATCGGCTCGGCAGTTGTCCGCCACATCATCCAAAATACCCAAGATTCCGTCATCAACCTCGACAAATTAACTTACGCGGGCAATCTCGAATCACTGACTGACGTAGCCGACAGTCCCCGTTACGCTTTTGAGCAAGTGGACATTTGCGATCGTGCCGAACTTGACCGCGTGTTTACGCAACACCAGCCCGATGCCGTGATGCACTTGGCAGCGGAAAGTCATGTCGACCGCTCTATCGATTCAGCAGGCGAATTTATCCAAACCAACATCGTCGGTACGTTCAACCTGCTGGAAGCTGCGCGCGCCTATTGGCAGCAAATGTCGTCTGAAAAACGTGAAGCTTTCCGTTTCCACCATATTTCCACCGACGAAGTCTATGGTGACTTGCACGGCACGGACGATTTGTTTACCGAAACCACGCCCTACGCCCCGTCCAGCCCCTACTCCGCTTCCAAGGCGTCCAGCGACCACCTCGTGCGTGCATGGCTGCGCACTTACGGACTGCCGACCATCGTAACCAACTGTTCGAACAACTACGGTCCTTATCACTTCCCTGAAAAACTCATTCCATTGATGATTCTGAACGCGCTCGACGGCAAACCATTGCCCGTGTACGGCGACGGGATGCAAATCCGCGACTGGCTGTTTGTCGAAGACCACGCCCGCGCGCTGTATCAGGTTGTTACCGAAGGCGTCGTCGGCGAAACCTACAATATCGGTGGACACAATGAAAAAGCCAATATCGAAGTGGTCAAAACCATCTGCGCCCTGTTGGAAGAACTCGTTCCCGAAAAACCAGCCGGTGTGGCGCGCTACGAAGATTTGATTACCTTCGTGCAAGACCGCCCCGGCCATGACGTGCGCTACGCCATCGACGCCGCCAAAATCGGCAGGGAACTGGGCTGGAAACCGCAGGAAACATTCGAATCCGGCATCCGCAAAACGGTGCAATGGTATTTGAACAACAAAACCTGGTGGCAAAATGTATTGAACGGCAGCTACCGTCTGGAACGTATGGGCAAGCTGTAAACCATACCTGCCCTACATTGCAAACAACAGGCATCATCGAAAAAGGTATTTCCATGCATTCTCTGTCCCGCATAGTCTTATCGGCAACTTTGACCTCAGCCTTGTTCGTCTCTATGCCGGTTCTGGCAAAAGAAACGCGACATCATGCCACACAAACGACTGTTAAAAAGATGACAAAAGCCGATGGCAGCACTATTGAGCGGGCAGTTGTCATCATTGAAGACGACACTATGCGCGGCATTGGCGCCGAAAACCGCTGGATTGCAGAAAATATGCCGGGATACCGCAAAGTCGGACAAGCCCTGTTGCAGCAAAACAGCGGCGTCTATGACCGTATTGATGTGCAAAATGAAGCAGGCGACATCCGTTCCGTTTACTTCGATATCAAAAGCTTCTTCGGCATGGTAAATGGCAAGCCCCTTTAAAAACGAAGGTCGTCTGAAAACATTAGCCATGCACAAACTATGTTTTCAGACGACCTTAAAATCCATTTCACACATTTTGCTGATTTCAACAATCAGACCAACAAAGGACCCCCATGAAAGGCATCATCCTTGCCGGCGGCAGCGGCACGCGCCTCTACCCCATCACGCGCGGCGTATCCAAACAGCTCCTGCCCGTGTACGACAAACCCATGATTTACTATCCCCTGTCCGTATTGATGTTGGCGGGAATACGCGAAATCTTGGTCATCACCACCCCCGAAGACAATCCCTCTTTCAGACGACTGCTCGGCGACGGCAGCGATTTCGGCATCTCCATCAGCTACGCCGAACAACCCAGCCCCGACGGCTTGGCACAAGCATTCATCATCGGCGAAGAGTTTATCGGCAACGACAACGTCTGCTTGGTTTTAGGCGACAATATTTTCTACGGCCAGTCGTTTACCCAAACCCTGAAACAAGCCGCCTCCAAAAAACACGGCGCCACCGTGTTCGGCTACCAAGTCAAAGACCCCGAACGTTTCGGCGTCGTCGAATTTGACGAAAACTTCAATGCTTTATCCATCGAAGAAAAACCGAAACAGCCCAAATCCGACTGGGCGGTAACGGGCTTATATTTCTACGACAACCGCGTCGTAGAATTTGCCAAACAAGTCAAACCGTCCGCGCGCGGCGAACTCGAAATCAGCACGCTCAACCAAATGTATCTTGACGACGGTTCATTGTCCGTCCAGCTTTTGGGGCGTGGCTTTGCATGGTTGGACACCGGTACGCATGAAAGTCTGCACGAGGCCGCTTCATTCGTCCAAACCGTGCAAAACATCCAAGACCTGCAAGTCGCCTGCCTCGAAGAAATCGCTTGGCGCAACGGCTGGCTTTCAGACGAGCGTTTGGAAGAACTCGCCCGCCCGATGGCAAAAAACCAATATGGTCAATACCTGTTACGCTTGTTGGCGGGTATAAACCGCTAAGCTCAAACCTATTGTATTCATAGCATCAAACGTAGTTTTCTTGATTCGTTCAAGTGGAATTGAAAATATGAAAATCATTGATACCACCATTCCCGAAGTCAAACTTTTAGAACCGCAAGTCTTCGGCGACGCGCGCGGCTTCTTCATGGAAACCTTCCGCGACGAATGGTTTAAGGCCAACGTCTGCGACCGCACCTTCGTGCAGGAAAACCATTCCAAATCAGGCAAAGGCGTATTGCGCGGCCTGCATTACCAAACCGAAAACACGCAAGGCAAACTCGTCCGCGTCGTTGTCGGCGAAGTGTTCGACGTTGCCGTCGATATGCGTAAGGATTCGCCGACTTTCGGCAAATGGGCGGGCGAAATCCTGTCGGCTGAAAACAAACGCCAGCTTTGGGTACCCGAAGGTTTCGCACACGGCTTTTACGTTTTGAGCGATGAAGCCGAATTCGTTTACAAATGCACGGACTATTACAACCCGAAAGCCGAACATTCGCTGATTTGGAACGACCCGACCGTCGGCATCGAATGGCCGCTGCAAGGCGAACCCAACCTGTCGCCCAAAGACTTGGCAGGTAAAATCTTGGCAGAAGCCGCAACCTTTTAAGGTCGTCTGAAAACGATTGCAGGCGGTTATCCCATTTGCCCTTATGCGGCAGAATCAGGATAATGCGCCTGCATCGATTATTTTCAAACCCAAACGGCAAACACCATGAATTTTTACGATTTACTGATTTCTCCGTTCGCAGAGTTCGATTTCATGCGTTATGCGCTGGCATCGATATTCTGTTTGGCACTCAGTGCCGCACCTGTCGGCGTTTTCCTCGTGATGCGCCGTATGAGCCTGGTTGGAGACGCATTAAGTCACGCCGTTTTGCCCGGAGCCGCGATAGGTTATATTTTCGCCGGTTTGAGCCTGCCGGCAATGAGCATAGGCGGCTTTGTTGCCGGCATGCTGATGGCTCTTTTGGCAGGATTGGTCAGCCGTTTCACCACTTTGAAAGAGGATGCCAACTTTGCCGCATTTTATTTGAGCAGTCTGGCAATCGGCGTCATCTTGGTCAGCAAACAGAAGGACGGCAGCGTAGATTTACTGCATTTGCTGTTCGGTTCCGTCTTGGCAGTGGACATCCCTGCATTACAACTGATTGCCATCGCCGCCAGCATAACGATCACCGCTTTGGCAATCATCTACCGCCCCTTAGTCTTGGAAAGCATAGACCCTCTGTTCCTAAAAGCCGTTGGCGGGAAAGGCGGCTTTTGGCATGTTGTGTTTCTGGTGTTGGTGGTTATGAACTTGGTTGCCGGCTTTCAAGCACTCGGCACGCTGATGTCGGTCGGACTGATGATGTTGCCCGCCATTACCGCCCGCTTGTGGGCAAAAAATATGGGTATGTTGATTTTATTGTCAGTCTTGCTGGCACTCTTCTGCGGCTTTGCGGGCTTGCTGTTTTCGTATCACGTCGAAATACCGTCGGGTCCCGCCATTATTTTGTGTTGCGGCGTCTTATACACCCTGTCCGTCATCTTCGGCAGCGAAGGCGGCATATTGACCAAATGGATACGCGGCAAAAAACACCGCACCGCTTGACGGCAAGCCATACTCTCCAAACCAATCAACCCGTCAATCCATTGTTCCTGACCCGGTTTCATTGCCCAACTGAAAAAAAGTCGTCTGAAAACCATCCCCTCGGTTTTCAGACGACCTTTTGCCATGAATCACACTCCAACGCCCTTATCCTCCGATTACGGTAGAAAATTCGATTATTCCCGTCCCAGCCTTGAATTTCATGTAAA
Source organism: Neisseria sp. HMSC065D04 (assembly GCF_001815675.1). NCBI lineage: Bacteria > Pseudomonadati > Pseudomonadota > Betaproteobacteria > Neisseriales > Neisseriaceae > Neisseria > Neisseria sp. HMSC065D04. The sequence continues at coordinate 23,363 of NZ_KV821501.1, read as the reverse complement.
AAATAGTAATAATAAGCCCTTTTCCAGCAGACCATACTGCCCGACCAACTCCCCTCAAGAAAGCACGAAACATGGCGTTAATCGTACATAAATACGGCGGCACATCAGTAGGCTCGCCCGAACGCATTAAAAACGTAGCCAAACGTGTCGCCAAAGCCCGCGCTGAAGGACACGACATCGTTGTCGTCGTATCCGCCATGAGCGGCGAAACCAACCGCCTGGTTGCGCTGGCGCACGAAATGCAGGAGCATCCCGATCCGCGCGAACTGGACGTAGTTTTGTCCACCGGTGAACAAGTGACCATCGGCCTTTTGGCAATGGCATTGAAAGACATCGGCGTGGATGCCAAAAGCTACACCGGCTGGCAGGTCGCCCTCAAAACCGATACTTCCCACACCAAAGCCCGCATCGAAAGCATCGATGACGAAAAAATGCGCGCCGACCTCACCGAGGGCAAAGTCGTCATCGTCGCCGGTTTTCAAGGTATCAGCAGCGAAGGCGATATTTCCACGCTCGGACGCGGCGGTTCCGACACCTCCGCCGTTGCGCTCGCCGCAGCCCTCAAAGCGGACGAATGCCAAATCTATACCGACGTAGACGGCGTTTACACCACCGACCCCCGCGTCGTACCTGAAGCGCGCCGCATGGATACGGTTACATTTGAAGAAATGATCGAACTGGCAAGCCTCGGTTCGAAAGTTTTGCAAATCCGTTCAGTAGAATTCGCCGGAAAATACAAAGTGCGCCTGCGCGTACTGAGCAGCCTGCAAGACGGCGGCAACGGCACCTTAATTACCTTTGAAGAGGACGACAACATGGAAAGAGCTGCCGTAACCGGTATCGCATTCGATAAAAACCAAGCCCGCATCAACGTGCGCGGCGTACCCGACAAACCCGGCGTCGCCTATCAGATTTTAGGCGCGGTTGCCGATGCCAATATCGAAGTCGACATGATCATCCAAAATGTCGGCAGCGAAGGCACTACCGATTTCTCCTTCACCGTACCGCGCGGCGAGTACAAACAAACCATCGAAATCCTGACCAAACTGCAAGACAGCATCGGCGCAGCCGCCATCGACGGCGACGACACCGTGTGCAAAGTCTCCGCAGTCGGCTTGGGTATGCGTTCGCACGTCGGCGTTGCCGCCAAAATCTTCCGCACCCTCGCTGAAGAAGGCATCAACATCCAAATGATTTCCACCTCAGAAATCAAAGTTTCCGTCTTGATTGACGAGAAATACATGGAACTCGCCACCCGCGTCCTGCATAAAGCGTTTGATTTGGGTTAATCAGGTTATATGCTTGAAAGGTCGTCTGAAATTTTATTTTCAGACGACCTTTTTTATGAGAAAACCGTAGGTTGGAATCTATATTTGATAATATCTTCTTAGCTGTTTCTAAAGCATTTCTCCTTTAAATTTCTATATCTATGTCCGACAATCAGGTTTGCCCGAAGGTCGTCTGAAAATAAGAAACCTTTTTTACCACCGTCGGACTAACAGATTATCAACGCAATATTTAAGGAGCTTTATGACTGCTTTCATCCGCTTCGCTTCAGTGTTGCTGACCGCATCCGCATTGACTGTCAACGTAAGCGCCGCTGCCAAACCCGTTGCCGAAAAACGCGTTGCGGTGCAGTCTTCCAAAGGCAAGGTCATGCCACCTGCTGATTATGCCAAAATGATTAACGACTTCCCCGATCCTAACCCGAAACTGCTGGAGCCAATCCCTATTTCAAATGTGAAATCGCCATACGGACGGGCGGATTTGGTTAAATTTTTCGAAATCGTTTTACAGTCTCATTCGGAATTGATGGCAGCACAAGATGAATTTAACCGAGCTGGAGAAAATTCGACACATTCTCCAGAATTTTTTGAAGCTGCAAAAAAGCTGGCTGATGAGTGGAAAAAAGTTACCGGAAGATTTTTGGATGCTGATTTCCGCGATCCTGAAATTAAAGCACTGGTCAACCGGAGGATCGAAATCAACATATTGGCAAGTCATGTTTTGGAATATTTGATAAAACATCAAAAAACCTTGATGGATGAAGGAGAGAAAGATCCTGAAATAAACCGATTGGGTGTAATGGCTTTTCGAGAAAAACAAAATAAAGCTCAGGAAGAAATTAAGAGAAGCAATGCAGAAATATTGAAAGCCGTCCGTGCATTAAAGAAAAAATATTCCCTATAATCCCCCAAAGGTCGTCTGAAAACGCTACCGAAGCCGTTTCAGACGACCTTTTTGCAAGCCGCTTGATAACATATTAAAACCATATCCCAAGCCTGCCGAAATATGCCATAATAGCCACGCAGCGCGCTTTTGCGCCGCATTCGAAAAGAAAAACCTAACCTACAAGAGAATATCCCATGACTAGCAAAGCCACCATTATCTACACCCATACCGACGAAGCCCCCGCGCTGGCGACCCAATCCCTGCTGCCGATTGTGCAGGCGTTTACCCGCCATGCCGGTATCGAAGTCAAAACCAGCGATATTTCCCTGTCCGGCCGCATTTTGGCGGCGTTCCCCGAATATTTGACCGAAGCGCAGCGCGTACCCGACGCGCTTGCCGAGTTGGGCGAACTGGTGAAACAGCCCGATGCCAACGTGATCAAACTGCCGAACATCAGCGCGTCCGTACCGCAACTGACCGCCGCAATTAAAGAATTGCAGGCAAAAGGCTTTGCCGTCCCCGATTACCCCGCCGACCCGCAAACTGATGAAGAAAAATCCGTGCGCGAACGTTACGACCGCATCAAAGGCAGCGCGGTCAACCCCGTTTTGCGCGAAGGCAACTCCGACCGCCGCGCCCCGAAAGCAGTGAAAAACTTTGCGAAAAAAAATCCGCACAGCATGGGCGCATGGACGAAAGACTCCAAAACCCACGTTGCTACCATGCAAAGCGGCGACTTTTTCCATAACGAACAATCCGTTACCGTACCCGATGCGACTTCCGTATCCATCGTGTTCACCGATAAACAAGGCAACAAGAAAGAGTTGCGCGAGCCCGTCGCCCTGAAAGCCGGCGAAATCATCGATGCGACCGTGATGAGCAAAAAAGCCCTGCTCGCCTTCCTTGCCGAGCAAGTGAAAGACGCGAAAGCAAAAGGCGTATTGTTCTCACTGCACATGAAAGCCACCATGATGAAAGTGTCCGACCCGATTATCTTCGGACACGCCGTCAAAGTGTTCTTCGCGCCTGTCTTTGAAAAATTCGGCGACAAACTGGCTGCCGCAGGCGTCAACGTCAACAACGGCTTCGGCAACCTGCTTGCCAATCTGGACAAACTGGATGCGGACACCCGCGCTGCCGTCGAAGCCGAAATTGCCGCCGTTTACGCCGCCAACCCTGATTTGGCGATGGTCGATTCCGACAAAGGCATCACCAACCTGCACGTCCCCAGCGATGTCATCGTCGATGCTTCCATGCCTGCGATGATCCGCAACTCCGGCCGCATGTGGGACAAAGACGGCAAAGCGCAAGACACCAAAGCCGTGATTCCCGACAGCAGCTACGCAGGCGTTTATCAGGCAACCATCGACTTCTGCCGCGAACACGGCGCGTTCGATCCGACAACCATGGGTACCGTGCCCAACGTCGGTCTGATGGCACAAGCAGCCGAAGAATACGGTTCGCACAATAAAACCTTCGAAATCGAAGCCGACGGACAAGTTCAAGTCATCGATGCGGCGGGTAAAGTCCTGATGCAGCACGACGTTGAAGCTGGCGACATCTGGCGTATGTGCCAAACCAAAGACGCTCCGGTTAAAGACTGGGTACAACTCGCCGTCAACCGCGCCCGCCTGAGTAACACGCCCGCCGTGTTCTGGCTCGACGAAAACCGTCCGCACGATAAAAGCCTGCTCACCAAAGTCAAAGCCTATCTTGCCGAACTGGATACCGACGGCCTCGACATCCGCGTCCTCGCCCCCGAAGAAGCCGCCAAGTTCAGCTTGGGTCGTCTGAAAAACGGCGAAGACACCATTTCCGTAACCGGCAACGTCCTGCGCGATTATCTGACCGACCTGTTCCCGATTTTGGAACTCGGCACCAGCGCGAAAATGCTGTCCATCGTTCCATTGATGAACGGCGGCGGTATGTTTGAAACCGGCGCGGGTGGCTCCGCACCGAAACACGTCCAACAGTTCCTCGAAGAAAACCACCTGCGTTGGGACTCGCTGGGCGAATTCCTCGCACTCGCCGTATCGTTTGAACATCTGGCGCAAAAAACCGGCAACACCAAAGCCCAAGTCCTCGCCGACACGCTGGATGCCGCCACCGAAAAACTGCTGTTGAACGACAAATCGCCCAAACGCAAAGCAGGCGAACTAGACAACCGCGGCAGCCATTTCTACCTCACCCTCTACTGGGCGCAAGAGTTGGCAGCGCAGGATAAAGACGCGGAATTGAAAGCAGCGTTTGCGCCGCTGGCGGAAACCCTGACCGCCGACGAAGCGAAAATCGTTGCCGAGCTTTCCGCCGCACAAGGCAAAGCAGCCGACATCGGCGGCTACTACGCCCCCGACGCTGCAAAAGCCGCCCAAGCCATGCGCCCGAGCGAAACGTTCAATCAGGCATTGGCAAAGCTGTAAAAGCATTACGGTAAGGCTGTAAACATGAAAGGTCGTCTGAAAACCTGTATTCAAAGGTTTTCAGACGACCTTTTTCTATAGTGGATTAACTTTAAACCAGGACGGCGTTACCTCGCCTTAGCTCAAAGAGAACGATTCTCTAAGGTGCTGAAGCACCAAGTGAATCGGTTCCGTACTATCTGTACTGTCTGCACGGCTTCCGCCTTGTCCTGATTTAAATTTAATCCACTATATTGCGGCACATTTGAAACAGTACAAAAAACTAAAGACCGTCCGAGAAACGGGCGGTCTTAGATATTGTGAGGAATTTCAGCATTATTCCTTAGCGTGCTTTCGGTGTAGTCGGTGCAACTGGTTTTCCAGTGAACGAAGCACGTTTTGCGGCTTGAAAGATAGCCAATCGTCTACGATGTTGCATCATTATTTCCTTTCTTTTTCTATTATTTGGATTATTCCCGGTTCTATAAACCGGATGCCCTATCTATACCATTTATTTTTTCAAATAAAATATAGTACAGTTATTGTGAGATGCTATGGAGGACATCATAAATGCTTTATCCGTTGATGAACAGAGGATTTTTGTAAATTTATGATTTTATTCTTTAATCGGAAAATAAAAACGGACTGACCTGATTTGCCACAGCCAGTCCGCCTTTATATTATTCCGTCAATAAATTTAATGCTTCCCGATATTTATCAACTGTTTTCTGAATAACATCGCTAGGGACGTCCGGTGCCGGAGCTTTTTTGTTCCAACCGCTTTGCTCCAACCAATCCCGAACAAATTGCTTGTCAAAAGACGGCGGATTAGTGCCGACTTGATATTGATCAGCCGGCCAAAAGCGGCTGGAATCGGGCGTCAGCACTTCATCCATCAGGGTTAATGTACCGTTTTCATCCAGCCCGAATTCAAATTTGGTATCGCATATGATGATACCGCGTGATTTTGCATATTCTGCGGCTTCCGTATAAAGCTGAATGGCTTTAGCGCGCACTTCAGCCGCCAACTCTTTACCGATAATGCGTTCGCATTCTTCAAAACTGATGTTTTCATCATGATCGCCGACGGCAGCCTTGGTGGACGGGGTAAAAATCACTTCCGGAAGCTGCTGCGCTTCTTTCATCCCTTCGGGAAGTTTGATGCCGCAGACAGAACCGTTTTTTTGGTAATCTTTCCACCCGCTGCCCGCCAAATAACCACGCACAATCGCCTCTACTTTGACAGGAGTCAGTTTTTTGGCGACAACCGCGCGTTTCTCGATGGCTTTGGCTTCATGTTCAGGCAACACGTCGTAAACCGTATCGCCGGTAAAATGATTGTGCATGATATGCGCCAGTTTTTGAAACCAGAAATTGGAAATCTGCGTCAGAATTTCTCCTTTACCCGGAATCGGATTGTCTAAAATCACGTCAAATGCAGACAATCGGTCGGATGCGACCATCAACATGCGCTTGCTGTCGATTTCGTATAAATCGCGTACTTTTCCGGAGTAAATCTTTTTCAAGCTGATTTCGGACATTTCAGGTTTCTCCCTTCGCTGACTCGGTTTAAACAGGATTCCGTTATTTTATCCGAATTTGGATTTTTGGGTCAGATTGTTTACAAAATAGGTCGTCTGAAAACGTTTTGCACGGATGCAGACGCTTTCAGACGACCTTATCAATCCTAAGTATAGCTAATCAAAGATTAGATGCTAGGAACTTGGGTTTGTTGTTGGATGCTGTTTACAGCTGACAGAGAGTAGTAATCGCCATGACCGGTTACTTCGTAAGTGCTGCCATCGGCAAACTTGAAGTTTTCGATCTTATGGTTGTTACCGGAGAACCAGTCGTCAATGGTAACGGTGTCACCGCCGCCGACAGATACGGTCAGGCTGTTGCCTGTTTTGCTCAACAACACATCGGAAGCAGAAATACCTTTGCCGAATTGCAGGGTATCGTTACCGCTTTCGTCTTGGATGGTGTCGCGACCGTAACCTTTATCGAAGAAGTAGGTATCGTCGCCGGTACCGCCGATCAGGACATCGTTGCCGATGCCGCCGTCGAGGTAGTCGTTACCGTCTTTACCAACCAGGCAGTCATCGCCTGCCAAGCCGTACAGGTGGTTGTTGCCGGAGTTGCCGTTGATGTCGTTGTTCAGAGCGTTACCGGTACCGTTGAGGTTGCCGGAACCTTGCAAGAACAGGTGTTCAACGTTGTCGGTCAGGGTGTAGTCGATTACGCTGCGAACGGTATCGATACCGCCGCTGGCATTACCGTACTCGATAACTTGGTCGCCTTTGTGGTCAACAAAGTAAACGTCGTTACCGTCACCACCACGCATGATGTCAGCGTCGGCACCACCGTTCAGGTAGTCGTTGCCTTCACCGCCTTGCAGGTAGTCTTTACCGCCTTCACCGTACAGGGAGTCACCGTTGTTACCGCCTTGCAGGGTGTCGTTACCGTCGCCACCGTAAATTACGTCGGCACCGTCGCCGCCATAAATCACGTCTTCGCCGCTTGTACCGTAAATGGTGTCTTTCTTATCGGTACCCACAGTTTTGGTTGCGCCGTTTTGATCTTTGTCGCATTCGTCAACACGGATGATGTTACCCGGATTTTTGTCGTCATGTCCGTAGGTATTGTGTTGGTTTTGATCGTCAACGCAATCTTTGCAGTCTTTATCGTTGGGTTTAGGCTGCGGTTTTGGTTGTGGTTTAGGTTGCGGCTGTGGTTGAGGCTGCGGTTGGGGTTTAGGCTGCGGCTGAGGTTGTGGCTGCGGCTTAGGTTGGGGTTGTGGGTGGGGTTGAGGCTGTGGTTTTGGCTCAACCGGTGGGCAGTAAGGATCAACATGCTTCGGAGGAACCGGTTTTGGAGCCGGTTTAGGGTAATAAGGTTTACCCGGGTTGCAGTTGAAATCGATGATGATGCATTTGTACGCAGGTTTCGGCGGAGGGCAGTAGGCGCCATGACCGAATTTGCCGTGAGGCATTTTGAAGCCGTGTGAAGAACCGTAGTTATGGAAACCGCCTTTGTAACCGAAACCGCCATGGCTCGGTGGGCAGTAAGGATTGTACGGTTTGACCGGAGGGCAATATGCGTTGAAGTGGCCTTTGGATGAGTAGCCGCCATAATGATAAGTCATAATAAATCACTCCCAGAATATAATTAAAAAGCATAGGCCTTTTGACAAAAATACAGACCAGCCAAACTGCCTACATTGTTATTTTAGTGATATTTCGCAGAAAACTTACATTCTCGTCGCTAACGGTAAAAATTTTGGATAAATGGAAATTTATTTTTCCATGATAATGAACAATATTACATTGGAAACCCACCCTGTTATTTTCATCATGACGCAATATCAAGATTATTTTAATCAAATGAAAATACAATACGCCATAAAAATATTATTCATATATTTCAATAGTTTTTTAAGAATTGCTAGTTTTTACTCAATCCCGCTCATTTCTCATTCAATTGAAAATCTCCCTCCCATCCTTACCCATCAAGGTTTTATTGCATTATCATTTATTTTGACATACGAATATAATTTAAACTTTTTTACACTTTAATTTTCATCTTACAAAACAAACAGATAAATCACCGAACTATATCAATATTGATTACCGGGCAATAATCCGTTGCAAAATGACAAAAGGGTCGTTTGAAAATACGTTTTTCAGACGACCCTTTTGGGTACCACTCAAATCCATTGGCTGCGAAACCGTATCAAAATTGCACCCGTTGCGCATTGGAAATTTCACGTTCATTCTCAATACTGAAATTTGCCCTTACATACTGCCCGAAAAGTTTCGCGGTCATACTTTGCGGGAAACGCCTCAACGTAGCGTTATAGGTGCGGACAGCCTGAATATAGTTGTTCCTTGCTTGATTAATCCGGTTTTCCGCCTCTTCAAGACGCGTAGTCAGACGCTGATAATCCAAGCTTTCCGCCAAAAGCGGATAATGGTCTGAAATCAGCGTCATTTGTGTCAAAATTCCGCTCAATTCTCCCTGAACCTCCTGAAAACGCTTCAATTTCGCCGGATTGGCAGCCTCTTCCAAATTCAGATTCATACGGACCGCCCGACTTTGAACGTCAGACAACTTGAACAAAATATCCTCTTCAGGGCCGGCATACGTCTTAACGACATTCGATAAATCGGATACCAATGCCGAACGCTGACCGTATTGCTTCATCACTTCCACCCAAGCATGTTTGATATCCTGTGCTTGAGCATGCATCACATAATAGCTGCGTCCGACAATACCTATTACCAATATTGCCAATACTATCGGCCACCATTTTTTCCACATCAACCACATACTCCGTGAATATACGCAACATTCCTTACCGTATTCATTTTTTCAGACGACCCCAATCTGTATAAGAGGTCGTCTGAAAACCATTGGACAGTATATCTCTAAGCTGTCCCTACCCGGATAAAAATCAAACAAACAAAATTATTTTCAGATAATCGGTATCGCTGCGAAGTTTGCACTATAATATATCAGGCATTGGCAGACTCCCTACCGCATCGGATTTTTATAGTGGATTAACTTTAAACCAGTACG
>NZ_KV821501.1:11553-14114 GCF_001815675.1 Neisseria sp. HMSC065D04 | reverse complement strand
GCCTTGTCCTGATTTAAATTTAATCCACTACATTATTCCTCTTGCAAAAATCAGCATGATTTCAGGTTTAAATCCGCTTTCCATCTTTTTCGGAAACAAGCGGGGTCGTCTGAAAATAGAAAATGGGAAGCATCTTCTGCTTTCGTTTCTACGCAGGGATGATGCAGTTAAGATGTCCCAGCCTGAATTTGCAAAAGGGTTATTTCACAAAATGGTCTTATTGGCGGGTCAAACATCTGCCCAACCGTCTTCCAATCTGTTTTGTCTTGAATGTACTGTTTCAGCGTTCCCGAATAATGAATTCGGACGCTTGCCCGAATCGTTCCAATTGCCGTCCTTTTAATCCGGCAATACTTTTTTAAAACTTTCAAACGAGGAGAAACCATATGCGAACCCTGTTAACCGGTTCAAAAGGACAATTGGCGCGTTGCTTTCGCGACCGCCTGCCTGAAAATTGGGAATTGATTGCCACAGATTCGACATCCTTGGATATTACAGATACCGAAGCCGTTCGCAATATGGTTCAAAACTTCCAACCCGACGCCATAGTCAATGCAGCGGCCTTTACCGCAGTCGATAAAGCAGAGGCCCATGTCAGTACCGCATTTGCCGTCAACGCCACCGCCGTCCACAACCTCGCCTCTGCCGCCCGCGCCTGCCAAGCCCGCTTTATCCATATCTCTACGGACTATGTGTTCGACGGCACAAACAAGACCCCATACAAAGAGCAAGACTATACCAACCCGCAAAGCGTGTATGGGCGCACTAAAGTCTCAGGCGAACTGCTCGCTTTGGCAGCCAATCCGGACAGCGTCATCATCCGTACCTCATGGCTATTCAGCGAATACGGCAACAACTTTGTTAAAACCATGATCAGACTAGCAGGAGAACGGGACAACCTCTCCATCGTTCACGACCAAACAGGCAGCCCGACCTACGCCGGCGACCTTGCCCAAGCCATCATTGCATTGCTACAGCAACCCGTCGCCCCACGGGGTATTTATCACTACGGCGGCAACAAATCGGTAACATGGTATGAATTTGCACAAGCCATTTTCCAAGCAGCGCAACAGCAAGCCCCTAATTTCAGAGTTCCGCAACTGAACGCCATCACGACCGACCAATACCCCCTACCCGCCCCGCGTCCTGCTTACAGCATTATGGACTGCCAAAAAATAGAAAACGAATGCGGCATCAAGGCATCCGATTGGCAAAAAGCGTTAAATGAAATCATCGGCAAGCTAGATAACTGACTAGCACCCTCTGCCGTATAAAACAAAAGACCGCAACAAACGAAGCGGTCTTTTGTTTTACTCAAAATATACCGGCAATCAAATGAAATATCATATCGCCACCATCAACACTTTCTCATAAGGTCGTCTGAAATTTCAGACGACCTATTCAGTCGATAACGCCCAATTCCTGTAATCCCCGCAACACCCCATCCTCGTCCACGCTCGGGCATACAAATTTTGCCATAGCCTTTGCCTCAGCTTCACCATTGCCCATTGCCACTCCAAATCCGACAGTAGACAACATTTCCAAGTCGTTGAAGCTGTCACCAAATGCCATAACATCCTTCATTTCAATCCCCAGTTTGCCTACGGCATGAGCAATTCCCCTTGCCTTAGAACCTTCAGAACGAAGCATATCCATGGCACATTCATGCCACCGAACCAATTTAAATCCGTGTTGTTGAATTTCATCTTCAATGGCGCGTTCTTGATTGGAGTCTGCAAAGATCAGCATTTGATACACTTTTGCCCGATGAAAATATTCTTTATCCACCAAAAAATCGGGAAAAATATGCGCCAATGCATCTTTAACAAACGATGAAGGGTTGGAAACCGCAATTTCATTGTTATTCACAAAGGCGTAATCAATATTTTTATTGTCCAACGACGCGCATATTTCCATCATATTCGCAGAATCCATCGGATATTCCTGCAATACTTCCCCATGAAACGACGTATATTGCCCATTAATGGTCACCAGCATATCGATTCCGCTTTCACGGATCAGCTCCTGCACTTTTTTCGGAATAGCCGCAGGAGGACGACCCGTTGCAATCGCGGTCAATATCCCTTTCTCTTTCAACGCCGCCATTGCTTTATAAACGGAAGGCCTCAGGGTATCGGTATATTTCCGATAGAGGGTGTCATCAATATCAAAGAAGATAATTTTCGGATTTTTCATAAGCAGGCAAACAAAAGTTTCATCATTTCAAAGTTCGGCTATTGTACCGTCAACCTAATCAAAAGAATATCTGCCTGATATATAGTGGATTAACTTTAAACCGGTACGGCGTTACCTCGCCTTAGCTCAAAGAGAACGATTCTCTAAGGTGCTGAAGCACCAAGTGAATCGGTTCCGTACTATCTGCACTGTATCTGCGGCTTCCGCCTTGTCCTGATTTAAAGTTAATCCACTATATCTAAATATTCATGACCACAAACAACCAGAGTTTTATCTTTTTCGGAGATACAAAAAAGACAAGCCCCTGAAAAATCAGGGGCTTGTCAGAATCTGGCACGCCCACGGGGAATCGAACCCCGGTTACC
>NZ_KV821501.1:4747-11453 GCF_001815675.1 Neisseria sp. HMSC065D04 | reverse complement strand
GCCAGATACTCTATCCAACTGAGCTACGGGTGCACTGAAAGAAAGATTTGGATTATATTTTCCCATACAGGGCTTGTCAAGGGTTTTCTTGGATAAACGATGTGCAAAGTGTAGAATACTGCCCTGTTGTGTGAATTTTCAGGAATTTAGGATGTTTCATCTTTCTCGCTGGTTGAGATTATCGGAAGCTTTTACCCGATTGAACCGCCCTGTTGTGGTCGTTGATTTAGAATCTACCGGCGGCAATCTGTATCAAGACAGGGTGACGGAAATTGCTTTTCTGCGCTTTGAAAACGGCCGGGTAGAACATTACGAACAATTGATCAACCCGGGAAAGCCGATTCCTGAATTTGTCGTCCAACTGACCGGCATTACCAATGAAATGGTGGCGCAGGCTCCCGCTTTCGACCAAATTGCCCCCGACATACTGCCTTTACTACGCGGCTCGTTGATCGTGGCACACAACAGCCGTTTCGACTACACCTTCCTGCGCCATGAATTTTGTCGTGCAGGCATCGATTTTGCCGCTCCGGCATTGTGCACCGTCCAACTGTCCCGCCGTCTGTACCCTCAATTTTATAAACACAATCTTGACAGTATTATCAGCAGGATGGGAATCCAAACGGACGCTCGTCACCGTGCGTTAGCCGATGTTTTGGCGCTTGCCGATTATTTGGAACACAGCCTGAAAGAGAAAACCTCCGAAGAATGGGACAATCATTGCCGTGCGTTGATGAATCCGAAAATGCTGCCGACGCAGCTATCCGATTCTTTGACGGCAAAACTCTATTCATTACCCGATACGGTAGGCGTACTTGTCTGGTTTGACTATTCAGGAAAAGTGCTGTCCGTCGAGGCGTATGAAAAAACGTATAGCGAAATCGCCGCCCTACTCCACAGCAAAGAAGGCTTGCACTATATTCAAAATGCTGCAGATGTGAAATTCATCCCCGCAGTAGGGAGCCTGCATGCCTTGTGGTTGAAAGCTCAGGTTATGCAGGAATATCAAGAGGAGTTATCTGCACCATTTCTCCTCAAGCAATTGAATCCCAAAACATTTATGACTGTTAAGTTCATCCCCGACGAACATGGCATACTGAAAGCACGAATTGTGCCGCTAGACAACGGCAGCAGCACCACCCGCCCTTACGGTTTGTTTATCCACAAAAAAGCGGCAAAACGCGCATTGAACATCTGGGCGCAAGAACATAATTTCTGTCCCGATGCCTTAAACATTTTGCCGGTCAGTCACGCAAAGGGAGCGTTATGCCCCGTGCAGGCTGTCGGCAAGTGCCATGGGACATGCCATAAAGGTGACGGAATCGAAGAACAAAATACCCGAATTCATGCCATGGCATCCAAGCTGCCTGTTGCCGACTGGGGGAAAGTGCATGAAGTGGAAATCACGGAAACAGACGAATTATCAGGCCGCCGCGTCATCATGCGCTGCGCCGGAGGAGCCTTGGAGCTGCCGAACGGACACTGGTATTTCGACAACCTGCTGCCCTCTATACTGAAGATCAAATTCAAACAAGACAGACAAAATATCCGCGTTATCGCTTGAGTAATTGACGTAAGTGGACAAACAAAGAGGTCGTCTGAAAACCAAGTTAGCGTTTTCAGACGACCTTTTTCATTACTGAGAATTATTCAAGTCTACGGTTTATCACAGCTTTTCCCATATAGTGGATTAACTCTAAATCAGGACAAGGCGACGAAGCCGCAGACAGTACAGATAGTACGGAACCGATTCACTTGGTACTTCAGCACCTTAGAGAATCGTTCTCTTGAGCTAAGGCGAGGCAACGCCGTACTGGTTTAAATTTAATCCACTATACAAAACCTCAATCCGTCATAAGATTTATTGAGCTATCCTTTTAGATACCCGAGAAGGAACGGAGGCTTTCTCCCCGGTTTTCTTTATTTGGGAGAGGTATTTTTTATAAAATATTTTCGCATTCCGTTTATCTTTTGAATCCCAATACGCATCTGCAATATTTAAGTATGCAACAGTTCTGTCTGGGGATGTCTTAATAATCTTATGTAAAAGATATATTGCAGACTGATGATACTCCTGATTATTAAGATAAAATGCAATATTATTATATGTTGCAATATTTTTCTGATTAATCGGGTACCTGTCAAGATACCAATCCATTCTACTTTTATCTATATCAAAACCCGAGTGGTCTTTGACATACTCTTCTAAATCGTTCAATGTATTTTCAAGTGCATAAAAAGTTCTACATTTCTCACCATGCATCTTTAAAACAGTCTGCCTATCATAATCTTTTATGGGTTTATGGATATTTTTTCTGCACTCTAAAGATTTAACGTCAAAATCTTCCTTATGCAGACTAATCGTTTTCAATTTATCTAAAATCAATAACTTCCCATTCCTTTTTATGTAATATTCTTCATAAAATCTCCCGCCAAAATCATCAACCCTAACGACAATAAAATCGCCCTCCTCATAAGACGTAATATTTTCCTTCTTTACGTCACTAAAAAAATTATTTATTTCAATCGATTGCTTTTTATCTCCAATTGGTTCGTAACTATTGGCGCTTACTGACACAGGAAACAACAATATGAATAAATACAAACCGATTTTTTTCATTTTCTTTTTACTCTTTTTTAAATCTAAAAAATACAGCCATAAAGACAAACAAAGAAGATTGATGATTTTTACTGCAACTGAACAGCCCAAACCTCAGGGAAAAGGCGGAACAGACAAATCAAATTGCTTCAGTAAACCGACGGTTTCATAAACGGGCAGTCCCATCACGCCGGTAAAACTACCCTGCAAATGCTCGACAAACACGCCGCCCAAGCCTTGGATTCCGTATGCACCGGCTTTATCCATCGGCTCACCGCTTTGAATGTAGGCAAAGATTTCGTCAGGGGATAAGGTTTTGAAACGCACATCGCTGGTTTGCAAGACGCTGCGCGTTTCGCCTTGCCAATAAACGCATACGGCAGTCAGTACTTGATGGGTTTGCCCTGACAACTGCCCAAGCATTGCGGCGGCATGCTCTTGGGTTTCGGGTTTGCCGAGGATATGGTTTTGATAGGCAACGGTGGTATCGGCGGTCAGAATGGGAAATTCGGGCGGCGTATCATGTTGCGCAAACCATTGGGCGACGGCGGCTGCGTTCTTTTCATTCGCCATACGCTGAACATAATCGGCGGCATTTTCGTCAAGAAATGGCGTTTCATCGATATCGGCGGGAATGCGCTGAATTTGGTAGCCTAAGTTTTCAAGGATTTCGCGGCGGCGCGGACTGCCGGAGGCAAGATAAAGTGTCTGCATAAGTTTTCAGATATTTGAGATACGGATTTTGGGGATTTAATCGATAAGGCAGAGAGGCATACGGAAAGGTCGTCTGAAAATTTTCAGACGACCTTTCCAATCGTTAATCGTGTTGATCCAATTGATAAATTTGAGCAACGGCATCGACCAGATTGCTGTTTTCCGAGCCTGCCTTATTGAGGGTTTGAGTGGGAGAGTGGAGGAGTTTGTTGGTCAATTGGATGGAGAGCCGCTCCAATACCTCTTCCGCCGATGCACCTTTGGCAAGCTGTTTCATCGCATTTTCCAAAACCTGCCTGCGGGCGCGTTCGCCTTCGTCACGCAGGGCGCGGATAAGGGGGACGCTTTGGCGGCTTTGTTGTTGGCGGACAAACTCACCGACCTTTTTCTCCACCATAGCTTCGGCTTCGGCAGCCGCTTTTTGGCGGGCCTCCTTGCCGTTTTGAACGATGCCCATCATGTCATCAACAGTGTAGAGATAAGCGTCGCCCAGCTCCCCCACTTCGGCTTCGATATCGCGCGGAACGGCAAGGTCGAGCAGAAACATGGGCATATTGAGACGCAGGCGCAATGCGCGTTCCACCATGCCTTTGCCGACCAACGGGAGCTGGCTGGCGGTAGAGGAAACGACGACATCGTATTCGTGCAGGATATCGGGCAACTCTGTCAGCAGGCAAGGCTCGGCATTCAGTCCGAGTTTGTCGCACAACTCTTGGGCGCGCGGCAAGGTACGGTTGGCAACGGTAATGAGTTTGGGACTTTTGGCGGCGAAATAGGTGGCGACCAATTCAATCATTTCGCCCGCGCCGATAAATAGAACGTTCAGATCGCCGATATCGGGAAAAATCTGTTCGGCAAGCTTGACGGATGCGGAAGCCATCGAAACGGAATTCTCGCCGACAGCGGTGTCGGTACGCACTTCTTTGGCAACGGCAAACGTTTTTTGAAACAATGCGTTGAGGTTGGTATTGATGCTTTCTTGCTCTTGTGCGACACGCACAGCATCTTTAATCTGTCCCAAAATCTGCGGCTCGCCCAATACCATAGAATCCAATCCGCAGGCAACGCGGAAAGCGTGGCGGATGGTTTCGTTGTTGTCCAAGGTATAAAGATAGGGGCGGATTTCTTCGGCGGGCAGGTTGTGGTATTGCGCCAGCCATTCGATGATTTGCTCGGTTTCGCCGACGCAGTAAAGCTCGGTGCGGTTGCAGGTCGATAGAATTACTGCCTCCTTCGCTGCTTTGCTTCGAGCAAGGTTGCGGACGGCTTCGGGCAGGCTTGCTGCGGTGAATGCCAGCTTCTCGCGTATACTCAAAGGCGCAGTTTGGTGGTTGAGTCCGACGGCGGTAAGTTGCATGGGATAAGGTGGGAGAGATGGTATGTGTCGGCGGGTATTATAGCTTAACTTGACTTTGAAATGAATGTGTTGGCTTCCAAACAAACAGTGCGATTGGCAAAATTTAGATTACCCGGGGTCGTCTGAAAACATCAGATTCATATAACGAAATCATCTTTAAATCGAACAAACCATTCTTTCCCATTTTCAGACGACCTGATTAAAGTAGCTCCAAACTGAGAATAAGGAGCACCCTATGACCACTACCGCCGACCCGCGCGCCAAGCTGCCCGATACCCCGCTTTCCGGCAACGAAGCCCTGAAAGACCGCAGCGATTATCTGCACGGTACCATCAAACAAGACCTGACCGATGACTTTACCGGCGGCTTTACCGCCGACAATTTCCAGCTCATCCGTTTCCACGGTATGTACGAGCAGGACAACCGCGACATCCGCGCCGAGCGTACCGATCAAAAACTCGAACCCTTAAAAAACATGATGTTGCGCTGCCGTCTGCCCGGCGGCATCATCACGCCGGCGCAGTGGCTGGGCATAGACGAATTTGCCGGCGACCACACCATTTACGGCTCCATCCGCCTGACCAACCGCCAAACCTTCCAATACCACGGCATTTTAAAAACCGATTTGAAACTGGCACACCAGTCCCTGCACAAACTCGGCCTCGATTCCATCGCCACCGCCAGCGACGTCAACCGCAACGTACTCTGCACCAGCAACCCCGTCCAAAGCCCGCTGCACCAAGAAGCCTACGAATGGGCGAAACGCATCAGTATGCACCTTCTGCCGCGAACCATGGCTTACGCCGATGTCTGGCTGGACGGCGAAAAAGTGTTCACCACCGAACCGACCGAGCCGCGCAACAAAGAAATCGCCGACGATGTCGAGCCGATTTTGGGCAAAACCTATCTGCCGCGCAAATTCAAAACCGCCGTCGTCATCCCGCCTGATAACGATGTGGACATCCACTCTAACGATTTAGGCTTCGTCGCCATCGAAGAAAACGGCAAACTTGTCGGCTTCAACGTCCTTGTCGGTGGCGGGCTGTCCAGCGAACACGGCAACACCAAAACCTACCCCAACACCTCCTACGAATTCGGTTTCGTCCCCCTTGAATACACCCTCAACGCCGCAGAAGCCGTCGTCAGCACCCAACGCGACTGGGGCAACCGCAGCGACCGCAAAGCCGCGCGTACCCGCTATACACTCCAGCGCGTCGGCGTCGAAGTATTCAAAGAAGAAGTCGAAAAGCGCATGGGCATCAAGTTCGAACCTATCCGCCCCTACGCTTTCACCCATCGCGGCGACCACATCGGCTGGGTTAAAGGACTCGAAGGCAACTGGCACCTGACCCTGTTTATCGAAAACGGCCGCCTGCTCGACTACCCCGGCAGGCCGTTGAAAACCGGCGTGCGCGAAATCGCCAAAATCCACCCCGGCGACTTCCGCCTGACCGCCAATCAAAACCTCGTCGTCGCCAACGTCCCGCCCGAGCTGAAAGACACCATAGACAAAATCGCCAAAGAACACGGCTTAATCAGCAAATCCATCACCATCCAGCGCGAAAACTCGATGGCGTGCGTCGCCCTGCCGACCTGTCCGCTGGCGATGGCGGAGGCCGAACGCTTCCTGCCGTCGTTCTCCGACAAAATCGACGAAATGTTCGCCAAATACGGCTTGGAAGACGAATACATCGTCCTGCGCGTCACCGGCTGCCCCAATGGCTGCGGCCGCGCCATGCTTGCCGAAATCGGTTTGGTCGGCAAAGCCGTCGGCCGCTACAACCTCTACGCAGGCGGCAACCGCGAAGGCACACGCATCCCGCGTCTCTTTAAAGAAAACATTACCGAACCCGAAATCCTCGAAATCGTCGACGGCTGGGTCGGCAACTGGGCGCAAAACCGCCTCGACGACGAAGGCTTCGGCGACTTCGCCGTCCGTACCGGCATCGTCAAACCCGTCCTCGACCCGCCGCGCGATTTCTGGGCTTGAAAACCTGTTGGCAGATTATAGTGGATTAACTTTAAACCAGTACGGC
>NZ_KV821501.1:0-4647 GCF_001815675.1 Neisseria sp. HMSC065D04 | reverse complement strand
GTCGCCTTGTCCTGATTTAGTTAATCCACTATAAGAAACAAAGTTGGAAATCAAAAGGTCGTCTGAAAACCCGCAATGCTTGTTTTCAGACGACCTTTTGATTGTTTAAACCGACTTGTTAACTTATTTCGCAGCCTTAAACGCGTCGGTAACCTGTTTGGACGCGTTCAGCAATTCTTGCGCGCCGCCCGCCGCCAAGTAGGTTTCGGGAACGAGGTAAACCACCTGTCCTTTTTTCCATGCGGTCGTTTCGGCGACCAGCGGATTGTTCAACACGTCTTTCGCCGCCTGTCCTTCTTCGCCGATGGCAGCGCCCCTATCAAGGACAAACAGCCAGTCGGGATTTTTCTCTTTCAAGTATTCGAAGCTGACGGGCTGACCGTGGCTGCCTTCTTTGATGGCTTCGTCAACGGCCGGAACGCCAATGTCTTTGTGCAGCCAGCCGCCCAGTCGTGAAGACGGACCGAAGGCGGACAGTTTCCCGCCGTTGACCAGAATCACCAAACCTTTGCCTTTACCTTGCGCTGCAGTTTTCGCGGCTTCAAAAGATGCGTCGATTTCCGCCTTCAGCTTGTCGGCTTCCGCCTGTTTGCCGAAGATTTGCGCCAGCGCGTCGATGCGCTCTTTAGCACTGTCTTTGAGGTTGGCGGTATCGGCGGTCATTTCGATGGTCGGCGCAATGGCGTTCAACTTGTCAAACGCTTTGGCTGCGCGGCTGCCGATGATGATGAGCTGCGGTTTGTAGGCGTTGAGCGCTTCGTAATCCGGCTCGAACAGCGTACCGGCAGGTTTTGTTGCTTTGAAATATTCGTCCAAATAAGGCAGCAGGTTTTTGTCGATAGACAGACCGGTTTTCACGCCCAATTTGTTTAAAGTGTCGAGCATACCCAAATCGTAAACGGCGATACGTTCGGGATTTTGCGGCACTTTCGCGTCGCCGCGCGTCGTTTTGACGGTCAAACCCGCGCCTTCGGTTTGGGCGGCGGAAGAGGTTTGGGCGTTTTGGTTTGAAGCGGAATCTTTCGGCGAACACGCACCCAAAGCAAGGGCGCAGCATACGGCTAAAGCAGTCAGACGTAACATGGATTCTCCAAGCAGATATAAAACGAAAATATGGAAAAGGCCGTTTGAACAAGAAAATTTAAAGACTTCCAATCAGAAAGCCGAACGTTCAGACGACCTTTACGGTTTGATGTTACCAAATTAACCAATAACAATTATCGTTTATTTTATTAGATATAAAAGAGGCTGTCCATCGGTCTTTAAATGCGGTTGTCGGTCATCTCCCCGCCATCATTCATCAAACAACCAATCCCAACCTTTTCCCCAATGCCAAAATCGCCCTTTTGTTCGACGGGGAGAACACCTTTTCCGCCGCTTCTTCAATACTGAACCATCCGTAAGCGACGTGTTCGTCGGGCTGCAAAACAATAGCCGCATCGCGCGGAATTTCGGCGGAAAAGATGTGTTCGCGGTTTTCGAACACGCCTTTGGGATAGCGGTGCCGCCAGTGGTGGTAGATTTCGTAAACCGTGCTGTCGTGCCAGTTGCAGAGCTGCCCGTCCGCAAGGCGGATGCCGGTTTCCTCCCAAACTTCGCGTTTGGCGGTTGCCTCTATGGTTTCGTCCGGCTCGATGCTGCCGGTTACCGACTGCCAAAAACCTGGCGGCGAAGTGCGTTCGATTAAAAGGATATTGCCGTCTGCATCATGCAGGATAACCAGCGCAGACACGGGATACTTCAAGGGTTTTGCCATCAATCGTCTCCGCCGGAATCCATCGCGGGATCGGATTTGGTATCGCTGCGCGCCTGCATTCCCGCCTTAATCATGGCGATGCTGCTCGGTGCCTGGCTTTTGTTCAAGATGCGGACTTCGCGCTGCGGATAAGGGAACTCGATGCCGTGTTCGTTAAACTGCCGCCAAATATCCAGAAAAATCGCTGATTGCAGCGCGGCAAAACCGTTTTCCGGGTCTTTCACCCAATAAGTCGCGCGCAAATCGATACCGTTGTCGCCGAAATTGGTCACCACCGCCAAAGGCGCGGGATTATTGGAAACACGCGGCTGCGCGGCGGCTGCGCTTTTAATGATGTCGAGCGCCTTAATCAAATCGGAATGATAGGCAACCTGTATATTGAACGCCTGCTGCAATTCGCGGCTGGTATAGGATTCGTTGACCACCATCGAGGTAACGAACGTCTCGTTCGGAATCAGCGCCTCCGTACCGTTGGCATTGCGCAGCACGACGAAACGCGAGGTGATTTTGGTGACATAACCGGTAAAGTTGTTGACCGTCAAACGGTCATTCATGCGGATGGAGCGGTCGCCTAAAATGATAAAACCGGAAATATAGTTGCTCGCCACTTTTTGCAGGCCGAAACCGATACCGACACCCAACGCACCGCCGAACACCGACAATACCGTCAAATCAATCCCCACCAGCGGCAACGCAATCAATACCGCCAACACCATCATCACCGTTTTGACGACTTTGGACAAAATCATGCTCAGATTGGTATCCAAGCTGCTCTTCTCCAAATGTCCGCCGATAACTCGAGCCAGCCATGACGCGCCTATCATCAGGAGGCCGACCCACAAAATCCCGTTCAGAATCGTCAGCAGGCTGAGTCTGCCTGAACCGACTGAGAAACTGATGCCGTCCAGCACCTCCAAAATCTTATCGTCCAAACCCGACAGCCAAAGCACGAACCCTATCCACAAAACCATAGACACCGCCCGCTCCAGCCAGTCGGTCAGTTTGTTTTGCGGCAAAGCGGCATGAACCACCGCCACGCTGACCCGAATCAGAATCATCCAGCGCGCCGCCAAAATCAGCAGATGCAGCCATACCGCGCGAAATTCCGTCAGATTGCAGACAAACAAAGCCGCCGCGCCGAAAATCATCATCAGCACCGGCCACAAAATCCTTCTGCCGATATGCCGCAAAAGCGCGAAGCTGCCGTGTTCCGAAAAGAAATAACGGTCGTTGAGGCGGTTTGACAGCCAAAACGCCGCCACCATCAGCATCAAGACACCGACCAGCTCTATCCAGCCCGAAACCTGTCCGAAATTGCGCTCCACCAAGCTCGATGTAAACGCCTGACGCGCAAACAAATCATGCAAAATACTGTCCATCCGCCCTGTTTTTTATTAAAAATCAAAGCTGAGATTATATAGCAGCCATAAAATTCCGCCACATCCGTTTACCCCCAGGGTCGTCTGAAAAACATCGCAGCTTCCAATCAAGTATGAACCATTCCGCAGCCCTACCCTCCCTGACGCCAAACAAATTCAAAGCCGCTTCAAGCAGATAGCCGAAACCGTCCGGCTTTACCCTTGCCAAAGCCGTGCAAGAAAACTATAATCCCAAACTTCTCGAGTCGGAGTGTGGCGCAGTCTGGTAGCGCACTTGCATGGGGTGCAAGGGGTCGAAGGTTCGAATCCTTTCACTCCGACCAAAAATTCAACAGCCCGGTCATTTTTGACCGGGCTGTTTTTTTGCCTTGACTGTCTCAAATCTTATATCTCAAGCGTTTCAATCAAAAGGTCGTCTGAAAACCCCGAATCCGAGTTTTCAGACGACCTTTTTATTATCCGCAAAGCTTACAGATAGAATTTTTCAACCACTTTCAAATTGTCGTCCAATTTGTACACCAGCGGCTGACCGGTCGGGATTTCCAAGCCCATGATGTCTTCGTCGGAAATGCCTTCGATGTGTTTGGCCAATGCGCGCAGTGAGTTGCCGTGGGCGGCAACCAAGACGCGTTTGCCACTCAGAAGCGCGGGGGCGATTTGGTCTTCCCAGAACGGCAGTACGCGCTCCAAAGTGACTTTCAGGTTTTCGCCGTCGGGGATGACATCGGCGGGCAGGTTGGCATAGCGGCGGTCGTTGTGCGCGGAGAACGGGTCTTTCGGGTCGAGCAGCGGCGGCAGGGTGTCGTAGCTGCGGCGCCAGATGTGGACTTGCTCGTCGCCGTATTTTTCGGCGGTTTGTTTTTTGTCCAAACCTTGCAGTTGGCCGTAGTGGCGTTCGTTCAGCCTCCAGCTTTTGATTTGCGGCACGAACAGTTGGTCGGATTCTTCCAAAACGATGTTGCAGGTTTTAATCGCGCGGGTCAGGACGGAGGTGAAGGCGATGTCGAACTCGTAGCCGTTTTCCTTCAGTTTTTTACCGGCGGCGGCGGCTTCGGCAAGGCCCTGCTCGCTCAGTTTCACGTCGCGCCAGCCCGTAAACAGGTTTTTCGCGTTCCATTCGCTTTGTCCATGACGGATAAATACCAATTCCATGTCGTTGCTCCAATTTAAGGTCGGTAGAAGGGGCTATTTATAACATATTTCGGCTGCTTCTGCAGTCGGGGCAAGACTATGCTTGTTCTTTATCAAGACTTGCGGCGTATTGTTTTCTATAGTGGATTAACTTTAAACCAGGACGGCGTTACCTCGCCTTAGCTCAAAGAGAACGATTCTCTAAGGTGCTGAAGCACCAAGTGAATCGGTTCCGTACTATCTGTACTGTATCTGCGGCTTTCGCCTTGTCCTGATTTAAAGTTAATCCACTATACCGCCCATTCCCCTACCCTTGCAGTCGTAATGTTTCCAAACAAATTAAAGGTCCTTGGATTCGGATTTCAAGTGCAACACTAAGGC
>NZ_KV821500.1:32917-45246 GCF_001815675.1 Neisseria sp. HMSC065D04 | reverse complement strand
GCAATACTGCCTTAGTGTGCGCAGTGAGAAGGCTCGTTATTGGAAACGACTGCCTTGCCGGCGTACTATGCCAACTACGTCTCCACCAAATAGGGCGTTCACATCCGTTTCGTCAAATACGTATTTAGTGTGGCAAAAGTCGCAATCGATTTGGATACTGCCTTGTTCTGCAACAATACCGCCAACTTCTTCTCCGCCTAACATAAGCAACATATCGCTGACTTTGCCGTGTGAGCAGGTGCAGGCAAATTCGATACTTTCGGAATCGAAAACCCGGGGAGGGGTTTCATGATAGAGCCGATAGAGAACGTGTTGTGCGTCTAGGGCAGTTAGCTCTTTCGGTGTCAGCGTTTGGGTCAGTGTGCTGATGAGTTCCCATGATTCGGTGTCCAGTTCTTCTTCGGGCAGACGTTGTACCAGCAATCCTCCGCTGACATGATCTGAAGCGGCGAGAACGATGTGGGTATCGAGTTGCTCGGAACGTTTGATATAGTTCATGAGCATTTGGGCGATATTGTCGCCTTCAAGCGGGACAACGCCTTGCCAAGGTTCGGCATCTTTGGGTTGATGTGTGAGTACGAAAACGCTGTTGCTGCCCAAAAGGTCGGTCAGGCTTTCGTCATCACGGATGTCGGCGGTTTCATCCCAGCGGGCGGTAGCGCGAACGGTGTTGTCTGATGTGGCTTCGACCACAAGCATTTTCAGACGACCTTGTCCTTGTACTTGGACAATGAGCGTGCCTTCGTTTTTAAGGTTGCTGGAGAGAAGCGCACCTGCAGCGAGGAGTTCGCCTAATGCCCGGCGGATGGTGGCAGGGTAGTGTTTTTGTCCGGCGATGTGTTCCCACACGTTTTCAAGGCGGACGTGCAGACCGCGCACAGGCATATCGTCAAAGATGAAACGCGTGCGGATATCGGCGTGGTTGATGTCGGTTTGCGGCATAAATTCCTCTGTTTTTCTGAATGATGGGTTGACGGCTATATGGTTGCGCTTGCAGAGAAATCAAGGGACTTTATAATCTGTCTTGCGTTCTTAACCTTTTGCTTTTAATCGCCATGTTCTACCTCTACCAGTCCAACCGCCTTGAATCGCTAGCCGCCCTGTTTGCCGGAATCCAAAGGGTCAGGCCGCTTGAGTCTGCTTTGGCGGCGGAACAGATTGTGGTGCAGAGTCAGGGGATGCGGCGTTATTTGAGTGTTTATCTGGCGCGCGAACTGGGGGTGGCGGCGAATTTGCAATTCAGCCTGCCGGCGGGTTTGACGTGGCAGTTGATGCAGAAGCTGATTCCCGATATTCCCGCGCTCAGTCCGTTTTCGCCGGAGGTGATGCGTTGGCGGCTTTTGGATTTGTTCCGCAGCGAGCGTTTTCAGACGACCTCTGAGTTTGAAAACGTCCGCTCTATTTTGCAAAGCTATTTGGACAGCGGCGAGTCGGCGGATTATCAGTTGGCGGGGCAGTTGGCGGATATTTTCGACCAGTATCTGGTGTACCGGCCGCAGTGGATTGATGCCTGGCAGGAAGGCAAACTTCTGGGACTGGGCGACGACGAAGTCTGGCAGGCGCAGCTTTGGCGGTATTTGGACGACGGCAACCAATCCGCGCCGCACCGTGTGGCGCTGTGGGAAAAGCTGCTGTCGTCTTTGGATAAGGCGCACCTGCCCGAGCGGTTTTTCGTGTTCGGCATTTCGACGATGGCGCCGATGTATTTGCAGCTTTTGCAGAAAATTTCGGAACATTGCGATGTGTTTGTGTTCGCGCTCAATCCGAGCGGTCAGTATTGGGGCAATGTGATTGAGGCGGCACAGCTTTTGAAGGGCGGCGACGATGCGGATTTGTCGCAGACGGGGCATCCGCTGTTGGCATCGCTCGGCAAGCAGGGGCGTGATTTTTTTGATTTTCTGACGGAAATCGGCTTGGAGGAGCAGCCTGTGTTTGAAGAAGTTTCAGACGACACGCTGCTGCACTGCCTGCAAAACGATATTCAAAACCTGCGGATGCCGTCTGAAAACAGCCGCGCGGATTTGCTGGACGACGGCTCCGTCCGTATTGTGTCGGCACACAGCCCCTTGCGCGAATTGCAGATTTTGAAAGACAAGCTGTTGCGGATTCTGCACGAACATCCCGACTGGCAGCCGCACGATATTGCCGTTTTGACGCCGAACATCGAACCGTACAGCCTGTTTATCGAGGCGGTGTTCGGGCAGGCGCAGGGCGGGGCGCAGGCTTTGCCTTATTCGGTGTCGGACGTGAAACTCAGCCACCGCCAGCCGCTGCTTTACGCGCTGGAGCAAACGCTGGATTTGCTGGAAAGCCGGTTTGAAGTCGATAAAGTGCTGCCGCTGTTGGAAAGCGGTTTGGTGCTGCGCCGTTTCGGGCTGACGGCGGATGATTTGCCGCTGCTGCACGACACCGTTGCCGAATTGAACGTGCATTGGGGTTTGGATGGAACGATGCGCGGCGCGGCGGACAATCTGTTCACTTGGCAGCAGGCGTTGGAACGCATCGTGTTGGGCTGGATGCTGCCCGACGATGGCAGCCCGCTCTGGCAAAACGTCAGCGCGTGGCACGGCGATGTCAACCGCCTTGATGTGTTCGGTCGCTTTGCCGCCTTCATCCGCACGCTGTCCCGCCTTGCCGCCGAGTGGCGCAAACCCGCAGCGGCGGAAGAATGGACGGAACGCTGCCGCGATTTGGTGCAGTCATTGTTTCTGCCCGACGCCGACGACCAATACGCCTTGCAGCAGTTTGAGCAGGCGTTGGCAAAATGGCAGGAAGAAACCGCGTTGGCGGGCTTTAGCGGCACTTTGCCACAACACACCGTCATCCGCCACATCCGCCGCTTCTTAGGCAGCGAAAGCCAAGCAGGATTCCTGCGCGGCGGCATTACCTTTTGCAGCATGGTGCCGATGCGGAGTCTGCCGTTTAAAGTCATCTGCCTCTTGGGACTGAACGACGGCGATTTCCCGCGTAACACCAAAGCCGCCGTGTTCGACTTGATTGCCAAACACCCGCAAAAAGGCGACCGCGCCCGTCGCGACGACGACCGCTACCTCTTCCTCGAAGCCATCATCAGCGCGCGCGACATCCTTTATCTCTCCTACGTCGGCCGCAGCATCCGCAACGACGACGAACTCGCCCCGTCCGCCCTCGTCAGCGAACTCATCGACACCGTCGCCGCCATGACCGGACGGCGCAGCAAAGAACTGGCGGAACAATGGGTCGAGCAACATCCGCTGCAACCGTTCTCACACCGTTATTTCATCCCAGACAACATTTCAGACGACCTCTTCAGCACGCGGCAGGACTACGCCGAAGCCCTCAACCGCCCGCGCGAACAGGCGCGTCCGTTTTTCAGCGAAGCCCTAGAAGAAAACAGCCCCGCACCGAACGTCTGGCAGGACGACTTTATCCTCTTCTGGAAAAATCCCGTCAAAGCATGGCTGCAACAAACCTTGGGCTGGCGCGAACCTTACCGCGACGAAGCATGGGAATCCGCCGAACCCTTCGAGCCGCAACGCGCTGACAAAATCGCCGTCGCCTACCTCGACGCCCGCCGCCACAACCAAGACTTTCAAGAAACTGCCGTCCGCCTCGACGCTGAAAGCCTGTTGCCCGCCGGCGAACTGGGTAAATTGTGGCAACAGAATTTCCAAGCTGCCGCCAAACGCATAGACGGCGAATTGCTGCAAAGCCCCAAACTGCCGCCCTTCGCCTACGAAATCCCATTCGACGGACAAACCCTACAAGGCAGCCTCGGCAACCTGTACCAATGCGGACAAGTGTTCTACCTCGACCGCAAACCCAATGCCCCGCAGCGCATCGCCCTCTTGCTCGAACATTTAATCTTTTGCACGGTAGGGTCGTCTGAAACCGAAACCTACCAAACCTATATCGTTCAGCCCGAAGAAACGACGCTTTATCCCGCAATCCCTAGCAGCCACGCGCAACAAATGCTGCAAAAATGGCTGGCGTTCTTCAACCTCGGACAAACGCGCCCGCTGCCTTTCTTCGCCAAAACCAGCCTCGCCGCCGCCGAAGCCTACGGCAAAAAACAGAGCTGGGAAGATGCCCTGAACAAAGCCAAGGAAAGCTATCACGGCAACAAAGTCAGCAAAGGTCAAAAAGACTATACCGAAGTCGCCTTAGTGTTCGGCAACGAAGATACCGAGCCGGTAGAAGGAGCGTTGTTCCAAAGATTGGTGGAAGAGCTGCTGATACCGCTGCTGGACGCGGTAAAGGAAGAATCGTCGGATGCGACATAGAAGCCGGAAATCAGAAGAGGCCGTACCACAGGCAGGCTGTGCACTCTGAAAACGCAAAAGGAGCAAATGATGTTGAAACATTTTATCGCGATCGCTGTCGCCGTTTTATTGAGTCAAACGGCGTACAGCCAAGCCAAACCGAGATCAGCCATGTACACCGACTACACCGACTATACCGCCATTGTTGAAGATAAATGCGCCATCGCGGCAGACGGCGGCAGCATGATGCTGACCGTGCGCAACGCGGCAGGCAAGGAAACGGTTTTCTTTATCAACCGCGGTTTCGATGTCAAAAATACGCCTAAGTACAACCAAGTCCGTGATGACAAAGGGCATAAACTGAGCGACAGCGAGAAACAGCAGTTGTTTGCGCACTTGAAGACTTTAAAAACAAGGTGCAGCAGCGAGGACTGTGCCGAGTTTGTGGATTCGTTTGTCAGGTAAGCCGCATATCGTTTCGGATGGCGTTGCTGGTTTTCAGACGACCTTGGGCTTCAAGAACGTATTTGATAAACGAAATCCGGTTTCAGAAACGTGGGTTGATATGGCGCGCCATTTCCAATGCGGTGGCAACGGCGGTCATGAGGCTGCCTGAGTCTGCTTTGCCCGTTCCGGCAAGGTCGAGGGCGGTACCGTGATCGACCGAGGTGCGGATAAAGGGCAGTCCGAGCGTGACGTTGACGCCTTGCCCGAAGCCCGCGTATTTGAGCGTGGGCAGCCCTTGGTCGTGATACATCGCTAAAACGGCATCGGCGTCTTTGAGTAAAAAGGGCTGGAATACCGTATCGGCGGGATACGGGCCGCGTGCGTCTATGCCTTCGCTTTGCAGCTGCTTGAGCGCGGGGATGATGATGTCGATTTCTTCATGACCGAGATGGCCGTTTTCGCCTGCGTGCGGATTCAGTCCGGTCACTAGGATGCGGGGGCGGGCGATGCCGAATTTGTCGCGCAGGTCGGCGTGAAGGATGCGGGTCACGGATTCGACCAGCGGGCGGGTAATGGCGGCGGCGATATCTTTGAGCGGAAGGTGGGTAGTGACGAGCGCCACCCGCAATCCGCCGCCTGCGAGCATCATGACGACTTGTTCGGTTTGGCTTTTTTCGGCGAGGTATTCGGTGTGGCCGCTGAAGAAATGATCGCTGGCGTGTCCGTCGTTGATGACGCCTTTGTGCAGCGGCGCAGTAACCATGCCGTCAAAGAGGTCGTCTGAAATGCCTTGATGGGCAGTGTCCAGCAGTTTGAGGACGTAGGCGGCATTGGCGGGATTGAGTTTGCCCGCTAGGCAGGGCGCGGCTAAAGGAATGTGCAACACTTCCAATATGCCGCGTTCGGGCTTGCCGCCCTGCGGGTCGAAATCTTGCAGGGTGATGGTTTTGCCTAATTGTTCGGCACGGCTTTGCAGCAGATTTTTGTCGCCCAACACGATGCAGCGGCACGGCAAATCGGCAAACGCCAAATCCAAGCAGATATCGGGGCCGATGCCGGCAGGTTCGCCCGAAGTCACGGCTAAAACAGGTAAAGTCATGCGGATTCCTTATGGAATGAATCTGTTGCAGAAAAATGAAAACAGCGTTGTACGGTATGTTTGAGGTCGTCTGAAAATTTTTCAGACGACCTTTTGCTTATGCCCGCATCAGGCTGCGGTAGGCATTTTGTTTCAAAACAAGCACCAGCCAGCCGAGTGCGAATGCGGTCGGGTAAAACCACAACATCCGATTTCCGCCGAGCGGCAGGATAAGCGTCAGCATACATGCCAGTACGCCGAAACCCAAAGGTGTCCAAATATCATCCCGTTCGGTATAGTCGGCGCATCGCTGCGGCAGCGTCAGCATCCAAACCAGTGCGGAGGCGAATGAAGCGGCCGCCCTGGCAGGAAAGGATGCGTTGGGTGAACAAGGTGCCAGCAGGAATTGCGCCTGTTTTTTTGACAGATGGGGATGGAACGACCGCAGATACAGATTGGCGTTGAACCACAACAATATCATCAAAGCCGTCAGGATAAGCAATACCGAGTTGCCCGCCGTTTGCTCTAAGTGTTTGTTTAGCACATTGATTATCGGAAACATGGCAATCAATGACAGATTGACCGTCAGACCGCCGACAATACTCCGTTCGCTTTTGATGTAGGAGAAAAAGGTACACCATGAATATATCCATGCGAGTACGGTCAGCAGGAAGAACATTACCGAACCGGTCGGGGTCAGGCACACGGCGGTCATCACGACAGGCAATACGAAAGCGCGCACAATCGCCGCTTTTTTAAACACAAAAGTCGCCGTGAAGAGTTTGTAGAGAGATGGCAGCCATGTGAAAAATATACTTCGGCAGACATTGACCAAGAAACACAAGAGCGCCAGCGTGAGGGAGGAGACGAGGGCCAACGAATAATACGCCTCGATATAGGCGGATAAAGCGTCATCGGCTGCCGCTGTAAACATGGCGACGAATATCGCCACAATCGGCAGCACAATCCGCATCTGCCGCCATGATTGCGCTTTCTGTAAAACAGACGTCAGTTTCGTCTTGCGCCTCATCAGTGCCGTGCGTATGGATGGCGATATTTCTTCCTGTAAAGCCGTATTCAGGAAAAACGCATTCACCGTTGCCCGCATATCGCGCCCTTGCTCGGTCAGGCGGTTCAAGCTATGCAAGAGCGGGAATTTGCCATTGGTGTTGTCAGATAAAACTTCCGCCGCATTGATGCAGTCATAAACCCACTCCAGCTCGTCCGTGCTCATACGGTGGAGAACTTCGCGGCTCTCGTGCCAGCGGAAATAAGACGCCCATTGCGCCCATACGATGATATTCGAAATATACCGATCGCGCAGAAAATCCAAAAATTCCCAAGCAATATATTCCGATTCGCCCAAAGGCAGCCGGTCCAATAAAGCGCGGATGTCGGGCCAGGAGCGTTCCAACGCCTCACTTTTCCCTTCATCTTGAATGCGTCCGATTTCCGCCAAAATATAATCCGCATCTACGCCATCGTATCCATGGTATGAATACACCTCGGCAGTTGCGCCGCTATATCCGTAGGGGTCGTCTGAAACATCAGTTTCTTCAATACGGTCTGTTTCTGCGTCTTTCCATGTATCGTACGGATAGGCTTGGGTCGATTCATATTCTGCCGCTGCCCCGTCAACATATTCGGTATGTCCATCAGGGTCGTCTGAAATATCTGCCTCATCGTTATCGGCATTATCCCAAGACCAATCGTCCGCGTCCTCTTCCTCATCGATGTAGGGCGCACGCGCCAAAGCCTCATCAAACGCCTCGCGCAGCCGCTGATATCCCTCTGCGTCATCGTCCGGACGTGTCGATTTCAACAGCTTCGCATAAGCGCGCCTGATGGCACGTTCGTCACCGGTAGGCGCAATGTGCAGAATTTCCCAGCAATCCATAGATTTCCTTGTTGTGGTATGAGCAGCGGCAAGTCATAAAGTATACAGCCTGGTTTGGTTCAAATTCAAAGGAAACGATACCGATATCGGCAGAACACAACGCCACTTGCCTTCAAAATATAGTGGATTAACTTTAAACCAGGACGGCGTTACCTCGCCTTAGCTCAAAGAGAACGATTCTCTAAGGTGCTGAAGCACCAAGTGAATCGGTTCCGTACTATCTGTACTTTGTATCTGCGGCTTTCGCCTTGTCCTGATTTAAATTTAATCAACTATACCGTTAAAAAGGTCGTCTGAAACCCGATTCCGTTTCAGACGACCTTTGTGTTCAAACCCCGTTATTCGTATTTTTCGCAGCGGATGGCAGAATCTTCGCAGAACATCGCCGAAGTTTCCGCATTGCAGGCGGTGCGGACGGCGCGGCGCGCTTCCCATTCGTTTTTCCCCGAAGCCTCAAACAACTTCTGAAACGGCTTGACGCTGCACACATAAACCCGATTCGGGTTGTACGAGTTTGACTTGGCAAGGCGTTTTTCCAATTTACTGATACGGGCTTCCAAAGCCGCTATCCGCTCATTCTCTCCCATGCCGGAACGCGCCTCTTGTGCGGCAATAAAAGCCTCAATACGCGCCAGATCCGCAGCTAACCGCGCCAGTTCCGTTTCCATCTGAGCCTGTGCTGATTCCAACCGAGCCTGTTTGGCAGCCAAAGCCGAACTCTGCACATCCCGTTCGGTAGCCGAAGCCGCATTAGCAGCAGGCAAAACAGCGGCAAGCAACAGGGCAAAGAAAGATTTTTTCATGGTATATCTCTACGACAGTTAAAAAAACGGCATATTATATAGAAAACCCATATTGAATCAGCAGGCATTACCTTGCTTTGTCTGGATTTAAAGAGAATTTACCGAAACGCAGACAGAAATGCGACAAAGACGCCTCTGCCCGCCGCCGCTTCCTTTTCAGACGACCTTATACCCATTTCAAGCAAAAAACGTTAAAATTCCGCCATTCACCTATCCGACAGCAGCAAAAACATGAGCGCACAAATCCTCGCCGTCGCCAACCAAAAAGGCGGCGTCGGCAAAACCACCACCACCGTCAACCTTGCGGCATCGCTCGCCTTCAAAGGCAAACGCGTCCTCGTCATCGACCTCGATCCGCAAGGCAACGCCACCACAGGCAGCGGCATAGACAAAGCCCGCCTCGAAGAAGGCGTGTACCAAGTCGTATTGGGCGATACCGACATCAAAACCGCCGTCGTCCGCAGCGGGGACGGCAGCTATGACGTACTCGGCGCCAACCGCGCGCTTGCCGGTGCCGAAATCGAGCTGGTGCAAGAAATCGCCCGTGAAATCCGCCTCAAAAACGCCCTGCAAACCGTCGAAAATGACTACGACTTCGTCCTCATCGACTGCCCCCCTTCGCTGACCCTGCTCACGCTCAACGGACTCGTCGCCGCCAACGGCGTCATCGTCCCCATGTTGTGCGAATACTATGCCCTCGAAGGCATCTCCGACTTGATTGCCACCGTGCGCAAAATCCGTCAGGCAATCAACCCGCGCCTCGACATCACCGGCATCGTCCGCACCCTCTACGACAGCCGCAGCCGCCTCGTCGTCGAAGTCAGCGAACAACTTTTCCAACATTTCGGCAACCTGATGTTCCAAACCGTCATCCCCCGCAACGTCCGCCTCGCCGAAGCCCCCAGCCACGGCATGCCCGCGCTCGCCTACGATGCCAACGCCAAAGGCACCAAAGCCTACCTCGCCTTGGCGGAAGAACTGTTGGAGCGGACTAAAGGTTGAGTTAGCCTGAAAGATAAAAAGGTCGTCTGAAAACTTGATTTCCAAGTTTCCAGACGACCTTTTTCGTTATCAAGCCCATATTCTGACGAGAAGAATTGTCAACAATAATATCATTCGGATTAAAAATATTTAATTAATAAACAAAAAGTAGCTTCATGTAATGCCATGATGCTTATAAATATTTTGATGATTTTAAAAATGCCATATGTAAAAAATTCAAAAAACAAAAGGCTATTCTTTGACAATCTTTAACCCATCCCCTAATATCCAACAGTTTAATTCCGCACGGCGGATTTAAGAAAAACATTTTTGAGATTTTGAGAGGTAAAACGATTATGGAATGGGAATTTAACAGTTACTACACGTTGATTGCCGCCACATTGGTTTTGTTGATTGGTAAGGTTTTGGTAAACAAAGTCAAATTCCTGCGCGATTTCAACATTCCCGAGCCTGTGGCAGGCGGCTTGATTGCTGCGATTATCCTGTTTGCACTGCATCAAGCTTACGACGTGAGCTTCAAATTTGAAAAACCGCTGCAAGACGCATTCATGCTGATTTTCTTCACTTCTATCGGTTTGAGCGCGGATTTCTCCCGCTTGAAAGCAGGCGGTCTGCCGTTGGTGATTTTCACCGCCGTCGTAGGGGCGTTTATCATCGTGCAGAACTTTGTCGGCGTCGGCTTGGCGAAGATTTTGGATTTGAATCCGCTTATCGGCCTGATTACCGGCTCGATTACCCTGACCGGCGGACACGGTACCGCAGGCGCATGGGGTCCGGACTTTGAAAACAAATTCGGCTTGGTTGGTGCTACCGGATTGGGTATGGCTTCCGCCACGTTCGGTTTGGTATTCGGCGGCCTGATCGGCGGCCCGGTTGCGCGCCGTCTGATCAACAAAATGGGACGCAAACCCATCGATCAAAGTGGACAAAAGGCAAATTCAGACGAACATGCCGACGACGTGTTCGAACAAGCGAAGCGCACCCGCCTGATTACCGCCGAATCCGCCGTCGAAACGCTTGCCATGTTTGCAGCGTGTTTGGCATTTGCCGAAATTGTGGACGGCTTCGACAAAGAATATCTGTATGACTTGCCGAAATTCGTATGGTGTCTGTTTGCCGGTGTCGTCATCCGCAACATTC
This sequence comes from Neisseria sp. HMSC065D04, assembly GCF_001815675.1. Taxonomy (NCBI): domain Bacteria; kingdom Pseudomonadati; phylum Pseudomonadota; class Betaproteobacteria; order Neisseriales; family Neisseriaceae; genus Neisseria; species Neisseria sp. HMSC065D04. The sequence continues at coordinate 34,638 of NZ_KV821500.1, read as the reverse complement.
TGACTTCCGCGTTTAAAGTCAATATGTTCGACCGCGCTATCGACGTATTCGGCAATGCCTCCCTGTCGCTTTTCCTCGCGATGGCACTTTTGAACCTGAAATTGTGGGAGTTGACCGGTCTGGCGGGTCCTGTAACCATCATCCTCGCCGTACAAACCGTCGTGATGATTTTGTATGCGACATTCGTGACTTATGTCTTTATGGGACGCGACTACGATGCGGCGGTTTTGGCGGCAGGACACTGCGGCTTCGGTTTGGGCGCCACGCCGACCGCCGTTGCCAATATGCAGTCCATCACTCAGACCTTCGGTCCTTCGCACAAAGCCTTCTTGATTGTGCCTATGGTCGGCGCGTTCTTCGTGGACTTGATTAACGCAGCAATCCTTTCCGGTTTCGTAAATGTCATTACCAAATAAGTAAGCATTTATAACGTTTCGTTGAAAAAGCACTTGCAACATTTACTTGTTGCAAGTGCTTTTGTTATGATGGTCGTCTGAACGACAAAACGATGCGGTTTCCGAGCCGTATCAAGGAGTATTATTTATGCACAAAAAACTGCTGGCTTTACCGCTTATCGCCCTGATGTTGGCGGCGTGCGGCAAAGAAGAACCCAAGCAGGCTTTGGAGTGTGGCAATCCTGCCGCCATTCAAAGTATCCGCAACCAAATCCAAGAAACCATCAAGCGCGAGGCGCGTTCCTTTGTCCGTGCCGACAGCCGCCAATTTGTCGATGCCGATAAAATCATTGCCGCCGGCTCCGAGTTGAATATCGTCTTGGACAATCCGCAAGAAATTACGGAAGACAACAAATCCTTGTGCAGCGCCGATTTGAAAATCCAAATCCCTGCCGAAGTATTGCGTACCGCCGATGCCAACAGTCCGCTGATTTACAGCAATACCGGCTTGACCGAAATGCTTCAGCAGAAAATCATGGGCAGCAACCTGAGCTTTGAGAACAACACGTTCTCAACCAGCGTCCGCTATACGCCCGATCCGAAAGTCGGTACGGTTTCTTTGGAAGACAATACCGTCAACATGACTGCGCAAACCCTGTCTTCCTTACTGCTGCCTTACGGTGTCAAAAGCATCGTGATGATAGACGGTAAGGCAGTCAGCAAAGAAGAGGCGATCAAAATCCTGCAAAGCAAAGCCGCTGAAGAGCCGCCTGTCGCCAAAGCAGAAGATATTTTGGAAAACAACGCGGCGAGCCAAGCTTCGGGCGTACCGCCTGCCGCGGGCCTTGAAACCGAAATCCTGCGCCCTGACGGCGAAGAGAAGCAGGAGCAGCCTTCGTTCTCTCAAAGCGACTTAGATAATGCCCGTTCGCAAAACCATCAGGCAGAGGCGGAAATCAAAGGCGTATGGGACGGCATGGAGCGCACTGTCCAACAGGAAATGCTGGCAGAACAACGCGCTTGGATTCAAACCAAAAACCAAAACTGCCAACAGGCGGCAGCAAGGGCGGACAGTCCGGCGCAAAACGAATACCTCAAGCTCCAATGCGATACCCGCATGACGCGCGAGCGTACCCAATATCTGCGCGGCTATTCGATCAACTGACGCTGCAAAGCCGACGGCAGGCTGGTGTTGATAAGCCTTCTGTCCGTTATTAAAAGGTCGTCTGAAATGCTGTTTGGCATTTCAGACGACCTTTGTATTGCGGTACAATCCACATTGCTCGTTGCATAATATAGTGGATTAAATTTAAACCAGTACGGCGT
>NZ_KV821500.1:0-32817 GCF_001815675.1 Neisseria sp. HMSC065D04 | reverse complement strand
TTGTCCTGATTTAAATTTAATCCACTATAAAAGCATCAGATGAAGCACCGAGTCAATCTCATTTTTTCCGTAAACCATAAGAAAGCACATTGATGAAAACCCTCGCATTCCTCCTGCTAACAAGCTTTTCCCTGCACGCTGCCGCACAAGATTATTTTCTGACGGAAGACCGTCTCAGCAGCGGCTCATTGACACTCAACGGCAAACAGGTTTCTGTCAATACAGTCAATCCAAACGGCCATGTCTGTAATTATGAAGGCACAATCAAAAACCGTACCAGCAAAAACCGTAATGGCTGCGTCGTACATTTTTCCTTTACCAACAACAGCGTGAAGCTGAACATTCCTGATTCAGCCCGCGAAGCCTGCCAAGAATACTGCGGACATAATGCATCTTTCGAGGCGACCTATGAAAAATTGCCTGCCGCCTGTTCTGCAAAAGGCGCGGCAGCAATGGAAAAACGTTTTCAGGCCGCCTATCAGGGCAAACGCTACCGCGATGCTGTCGCTATCAAACAACGTTATCTCAACGAATGCGACAAGTTCCTCGATCTGACCGAATGGATGCGGACGCTGAACGACTTGTCCGTCAGCTATAAAAATGCCGGAGACAAAGCGGCATGCCGCAAGGCGCTTGCCCCGATGGACAAATGGCTGGAGGGTTACCAGCGGAGCTACCTCTACGAAGAAGAATACAAACGAGAAGCCGCTGCCGCACAATTTAATTTGAAGCAATGCAGCGACAAATAATCGCCGCCCGTCATCGAATCCCACGCTAGTCGGGAAATGGGATAAGTTTGCTTCTTCGGCAAAAAAGGTCGTCTGAAAACAAACGCCGCAGGTTGTGTTCAACCTGAAGCCGTTTTCAGACGACCTTTTGTCTGGTTTGGAAAGCCGGCGTATTAAATTTAAATCAGAGCGGGCAGTGCAGTGCCGTACGGGTTTGCACTTAACCCATACCCTTCAAAACAAAACGGGCGGCTTGGATGGCCGCCCGTTTGATTGTCCCGTTGTTTATTTGATGATTTGGTTCAGCTCGCCTTTGGCGTAGCGGTTTGCCATTTTCTCAAGGGAAATGGGTTTGATTTTGCCTGCCTGACCTTCGCAACCGAATGCGAGGTAGCGGTCGAGACAGATTTGTTTCATGGCTTCGACGGTTTTGCTCAGGTATTTGCGCGGGTCGAATTCGGACGGGTTTTCTGCCATGAAGCGGCGGATGGCGCCGGTGGAGGCGAGGCGCAGGTCGGTGTCGATATTGACTTTGCGCACGCCGTGTTTGATGCCTTCGACGATTTCTTCTACGGGTACGCCGTAGGTTTCGCCGATTTTGCCGCCGTATTCGTTGATGACTTTCAGCCATTCTTGGGGAACGGAGCTGGAGCCGTGCATGACGATGTGGGTATTGGGCAGGGCTTGGTGGATTTCTTTGATGCGGTCGATGCGCAATACGTCGCCGGTGGGCGGACGGGTGAATTTGTATGCGCCGTGGCTGGTACCGACGGCGATGGCGAGCGCGTCCACGCCGGTGTCTTTAACAAAGCGCACGGCATCTTCGACGCTGGTGAGCATTTGATCGTGGGAGAGTTTGCCTGCCGCGCCTACGCCGTCTTCTTCGCCTGCTTCGCCGGTTTCGAGGTTGCCCAATACGCCGATTTCGCCTTCGACGGACACGCCGCAGGCGTGGGAGAAGTTAACGACGGTACGGGTGGCGTTGACGTTGTATTCATAGGTGGACGGGGTTTTGCCGTCTTCGAGCAGCGAGCCGTCCATCATGACGGAGGAGAAGCCCAGTTGGATGGAGCGTTGGCACACGTCGGGCGATGCGCCGTGGTCTTGGTGCATGACGACGGGGATGTGCGGGAATTCTTCAACGGCCGCCAAAATCAGGTGGCGTAAAAACGGCGCGCCTGCATATTTGCGCGCGCCGGCGGATGCTTGAACGATAACGGGAGCGTTGACTTGGTCTGCGGCTTCCATGATGGCGCGCATTTGTTCGAGGTTGTTGACGTTGAATGCGGGCAGGCCGTAGCTGTTTTCGGCGGCATGGTCGAGCAGTTGGCGCATGGATACAAGTGCCATTTAAATCTCCTTGGTGAGGTAGCGGGATGGTGATGTGGGAAATTATAATGTTTTTCTTATTAAAAAACTACACAGGGCTACATCAGTTTTATATATTAATGAGATTTTGGGCGGCTGCGGCGGGCAAACGGTGCGGTCGGTATTTGTCTGACATGGTTTATAATAACGGTTTGTTTTCGGGGTCGTCTGAAACGGCGGCGGGAGGTGTGTGATGGCTAAGTTTGCAGTGGCGGATGTGGATGCGGTGTTGTTTCAGACGACCTTGCGCGTGCAGGTGGGCGATGTGAATTACGGCGGCCATCTGGCGAACGATGCCGTTTTGCGTTTGTGCCACGAGGTGCGGATGCGTTGGCTGGCAGGTTTGGGCTGGAGTGAAACGGACGCGGGCGGCGCGGGGCTGATTATGGCGGACGCGGCGGTGCAATATTTGGCACAAGGCTTTTACGGCGATGAACTGTCGGCGGAGATGGGCGTCGAGGACATCGGCAAGGGCGGATTCGCGCTGCTGTTCCGCCTGACGCGCATCGCGGACGGCAAGGTGCTGGCGCGGGCGCGCACGGGTATGGTGTGTTTCGATTATGCGCGCCAAAAGGTTTGCCGATTGCCGCAGGCTTTGAAAACCGTGTTGGAGGTCGTCTGAAAATGTTGGCGCGCGATTTCGGACTGTCTTTAGACGGCTATTTGAAAATGTTGGGACAACAGGGCAAGTCGGCGCACACGCTGTCTGCCTACGGGCGCGATTTGACCGAACTCGTGCGGCTTTTGACGGAAGGGTCGTCTGAAACGGCGCAGGATTTGAAACGGCGCGATTTTGTGGCGGCGTTGAAACGGCTGTCGCAACAAGGCTTGAGCGAACGGACGCTGGCGCGCAAATTGTCGGCGTGGCGGCAATATTGCGGCTGGCTCGTGCAGTCGGGCATGATGGATAACGACCCGACCTTCAACCTGAAATCCCCGCGCCTGCCCGAACGCCTGCCCAAAGCCCTGCCGCAGGAAGAGTTGAACCATATGCTCGACAGCGCGCCCGTTGATGACGGTTTGGCGGTGCGCGACCATGCCTTGTTTGAACTGATGTATGGCAGCGGCCTGCGCCTGAGCGAGATACACGGCTTGGATTTGGGTGATGTGTTGCTGGACGAAGGCTGGGTGAGCGTAACCGGCAAAGGCAGGAAAGAGCGGCAAATCCCGCTGTCGGGCAAAAGCGTCGAAGCCTTGCGCGCCTATCTGTCCGAACGCGTGGCGGCAGACGGCGAAGCTGCGCTCTTTACCGGCAAAAACGGCACGCGGCTCGGGCAGCGGCAAATCCAAAAACGCCTTCTAGCATGGGCGGTGCAGCAGGGCAGCGGGCAACACATTTCCCCGCACATGATGCGCCACAGCTACGCCAGCCACCTTTTGCAATCCTCGCGCGACATCCGCGCCGTGCAAGAGCTGCTGGGACACAGCAACCTCTCGACCACGCAGATTTACACCAAGCTGGATTTCGACCATCTGGCCAAGGTTTACGACGAGGGGCATCCGCGGGCGAAACGGAAAAAGTGAAGGGGCGGCTTAAGAAGTTTCCATATCGAAGGCTTGGCATACGCAAAGGTCGTCTGAAACCGTTTCAGACGACCTTTAAACCTCTAAACATCCCATCCGACATCAATCCTCCCGCTTGCGCACCTCCGCAGGCGTGCAGTCGAAATATTGCTTGAATGCCTGCGTGAAGCTGGATGTGTGTCCATAGCCGCAACGGTAGGCGATTTCGCTGATGCTCTCTTTGCCTGTCGTCAACGCATACAGCGCATATTGCATGTGTTTGTGCCGCAGCCAGTCGCTGACGGTAATCCCGAAATAATCCCGCAGGCGGCGTTGCAGCGTCCGTTCGCTGACGTGCAGTGCGGCGGCGAGTTCCGCCACTTGGTGCGCGCCTTGGTCAAATGCCTGATTCAAACCATGCACAAACCCGTCCCCATCCGACGGACGAACCGTCCCGCCTGATTTTTCAGGCGATGGCGACAACGGATAACGGCTGCAAAAATCGCGCCACAATCCCGCAAGCAACTGCAAAGCATCGGCTTCGCGCTGCAAAACATCGCCCAGACCGTCGCCTTGCGCCGACAGCATCAAACTGTTTTCCGCCAAAGCGCGCAATTCATCGCTCAAATGCCAATGCCGCACCGTCTCGCGGTAAACCGCTGGCAGCATCGCCGCGTATTGCGGTTGCGACAGCCATTGCTCTATGCCTTTCAACGTGATTTTCGCTGTTTTTTCCCCTTGGTAGAGATAACGGCTGAACAAAATCTCCTCCTCCGCAGCAATCAACACCACCCGTCCGCCGTCAGCCTCAATCTGATAGCGGTTTTGATTGATGGCGAAATCCAAACGCCCCTCCAGCAGCAGGATGAACGAAATATAAGGCTCGGCAAGCTGCGTGCTTTGGAAATCCTTTTGCGCGGTCACGCAGCCGCCATGCAGGGAAATGCCGCTGTGCAGCGTATCGAAACGGTAATTGCCGCTCAGATAATCGCTGCCGCCGCCTTGTTGCACCAGTCGGACGAAATGTTGGCTGTTTAAAGAGTCTCTTTCCATAAATCATTTTATTTTCAACAGACTGCCAAACACAATAACACCGATTTCCCTTCAGGTAAACCGACACGAAGGTCGTCTGAAAACCAAGTCCGCGCCCTTGTTCCCAAACGCTTCCGATAAAAAAGGGAGGTCGGTTGTAGGGGGATGATGGAACGCGGATACAAAAAGGTCGTCTGAAAACTTGATTTCCAAAGTTTTCAGACGACCTTTGCCCTAGAACGGCGGTTAAGCGGCGGCAACGGTAAAGCGTTCAAACAAATGCGCTTTGTTTTCCGCATCGTCGGCGATGGCGACTGCCAAATCTGCCACGCTGATGCCTGCCGGAATTTCACCGTCCATCAGCAAATCGTCTTTGCCCAAGCGGTATTTGCCGGTTTTGTCTTCGCTGAAACCGCCGTCCGCGCCCAGTCGTGCCGGAGGGGAAACGAAAGACCAGTTCACATCGCGGCGCGGCAGGAGTGCCGTCAAGAGATGGCGTGCGGCATTGGCGCCGTCGTAAATGGCTTTGGGAAAGTCAGGCGTATCGACAACTTGCAAATCAGGTGCGGCATACAGGCTGCCTGCGCCGCCGACAATCAAGAGATACGGTACTTGCGCCGCTTTTGCCGCTTCGACGATGCTGTTTGCGCCGCGTGTAAAATCCGCGCCGATATTGGGATTGGTCCAGCCGGGATTGAACGCGCTGACCACAGCGTCAAAACCGGCCAGCTTGCCGGCGAAGTCCGCCGCGTTCACATCTGCGGAGACGGCGGCAACATTTTGCGCTTGGAACACTTTATCCGTATTACGGGCGAAAGCGGTCACTTCATGACCGCGACCTGCCAATTCTTGAACCACTGCGTTGCCAACATAACCTGTTGCGCCGATGACTGCGATTTTCATGTTTGACTCCTTGTTGAGGTGTGATTGATTAGATGAACGCATTGTAAGGTCGTCTGAAACGCTTGATAATCGCTGTTTTGCTGTTGTTATTATAAAGTTGAGCTAAATAATAGGATGAAAAAAGGTCGTCTGAAACGGGGTTTAAAGTTTCAGACGACCTGTTGTCAGTGGATGGATTCGATGCCGGTAATGTTCCCCTTGGGATCAAATGAGACATAGAAATAGTATTCGCCGTCGGGTATCAATGCATCGTCATCATTGTGAAACACGATATCGAAATCCTGATCGAAAAAATCCAATTTTTGCAGCTTTAAGTCTTGAAGGAAGCTTTCCGCCGTCGGATGCGGATTGGGAAAAAATCCGTCTTTAGTGCGGATGCCGTTGTGTTTGCGGATATGTTCGAGCAGGTAGGTGTTTAGGGAGGCATAGAGTTGCGTCTGTTGGGCAAATACTTCCGGCAAGCGTTTGAGCGTACCGCCCGCCGGTTTGTCGCCCTCTGCGTTCAAAGACAATTTCACAGGCAGCCCCGCCCATTCTGCCTTGGCTTCGAAATTTTCCATAAATGTGTTTAATCTGAATGTTGCCAGCGGATGGGTAAACAAAACGGGATTCAGATATTCGCGGCGTAGGTTTTCCAATTCTTGATTGTGTGCATCGCTTTCGAGTACCTCAACTAAAAGTATATGGCTCAACCACTCGCCTCCGAATGGCTCCCAATCCATGGCTAACTTACTTCGGATACGGTACACAGTCAGTGGCTTGAGCGTCTGAAATGAACAGTTTTTAAAGGGGTTGTTTGCATCGTCTTCAGCCCAGGTCAGCTTGTATACGGGCTGATCCATGAACGTACTGCTTTTAACATGGACATAGCCTAAAATTGGGCAGCTTTTGGCTTGGAATTGTTTTTTGCCGCCACCTATGCCCGCATTAATCCTGAATATTCCTATTTCAGGGTCGAAATCGGAAGTCAAAACCAGCATTTCTTCCGGTTCGTTGGCGAATAAGTCGGCATAAACCGCCGTATTCAAATTCAAAGCCGCCAAACGCGCGCGCTCTTGTTCCTCTTCGGCAGAAGGGCCGATACCCAAAAAACGCAGCAGACGCGTCAGTATGCCTTCGCGTTTGACGCGGCCCGGTTCGTCGAAAGAAGCCATCATAAAATCCTTTTAAAATGTGAACATCAATTGGCGGTATACCTGAAAAAGGGTAGATATGCAAATGGCGATAAGCGAATATGGCTCAACCGCCCAATCAGTTCCGCGCCGATTTTTCATCCGCGCTATATAATCCGCAATATTGCCAACAGGTCGTCTGAACCTAGTAAACACCATGCAAGACATCAAACCCCTGCTCGTTTTCGCCGCCGTCCTCGAACACGGCAGCATGAACGCCGCCGCTGCTGCGCTGGGCATGACCCCGTCTGCCGTCAGCCAGCACATCAACCGCCTCGAAACCCTGCACGGCATCAAGCTGTTAAACCGCAGCACGCGCAGCCTTTCTCCGACCGATGCCGGCCGCGCTTTGGGCGAATACTGCCGCCGCCTCGCCGCCACCCTTGCTGATACGCGTACCGTTATCGACAATCTGAAAACCGAACCCGTCGGCGAATTGCGTATTTCCCTGACTTCCAGCGTCATCAGTTCCCGCGCTTTTCAGACGGCGTTTTCCAGATTGCAAACCGAGTTTCCCAAAATCCGCCCCGTCCTCAATTTCAGCGATACCTTGGACGACCTGCAACACAATCAGACCGACCTCGCCATACGCGGCGGCGACCGCGCCTTGGACGATCCTAATCTGGTCGCGCGTCATCTCGTTACCTGGCCGTACACAATTTGCGCCGCGCCCGATTATCTCGACCGCCATCCGCCCATCACCCATCCCTCGCAGCTTCACGCCCACCGCTGGCTGCACTTCCTGCCCGTGCGCACGACCTTGCAACACGGAGGGGAAAGCTATTTTCTCGATATTGCCGACAGCATTGCCTGCACGCATCTTGCCGCCGTGTGCAGCCTGACCGAAAGCGGTTTCGGTTTATCTTTGCAAGTAGGCGGCGAAGTTCGGGAAAAAATCGCCCAAGGCCGTCTGAAAACCGTTTTGCCCGAATGGACGCTGCCGCCGGTCAGCCTCTATTTGGTGACGCCTTACCGCGTCCAGTCTGCCAAAACCGAAGCCGCCGTCCGTATCTTCACGGAAAGTTTCGCCAAGGAAGCAGACACATGAACGCAGAAAATTGGCGCGTTTACCTGATTTTGTGCGAAAACGGCGCACTCTACTGCGGCATCAGCAACCGCCCGCAAGAGCGGTTTGCCGCCCACCTCGCCGGCAAAGGCGCGAAATACACGCGTCTGAACAAACCGACGGCGATGCGTATCGTTTCAGACGACCTCTCCAAAAGCGAGGCGCTGAAACGGGAAATCGCCATCAAAAAACTGACGGTAGGGAAGAAGCGGGAATTGTGGGAAGCGGCGGCTGGAAATGCGGGTATAGTGGATTAACACTTTAAATCAGGACAAGGCGACGAAGCCGCAGACAGTACAGATAGTACGGAACCGATTCACTTGGTACTTCAGCACCTTAGAGAATCGTTCTCTTTGAGCTAAGGCGAGGTCGCGCCGTACTGGTTTAAAGTTAATCCACTATAAAAAAGGTCGTCTGAAACCTTTTCAGATTTCAGACGACCTCGATATCAAAACCTAAGCAATTAATCGTCGCTGGTGAATGCCAACAAGATGCGCAACAGGCTGCTGAAAATATTGTAAATCGAGATGAAAATGGTCAGGGCCGCGCTGATATGGCTGTCTTCGCCACCGTCAATCACGGTACGCACCTGCCACATAATAACCAGCGAACTGAACACAACGAACGCGCCGGAAATCGCCAGGCTCAGAGCCGGAATTTGCAGAATGAAGTTAGCAACCACTGCAATCATCAGAACCACACCGCCGATTGCCAAGAAGCGTCCGAGCGAGTTCATGTTCATCGTTGTGCGGCGCGCCATTGCTGCCATCGTAAAGAATACGCCGGCGGTCATGGCTGCGGCAACACCTACGATTTGAGTACCATTACGGATAGCAAGCGCATATTGCAGCAACGGGCTGATCAACACACCCATACCGAAGGTGAAAATCATCAACAAGACAACGCCCGTATTGCTGTAACGGTTTTTCTCGATAAGGAAAATCATACCGTAGAAGAATGCCAATACAGCTACAAAACCCATCCAGCGTGCGCCGAACATAGCGTACAGGTTTAGGTTCAAAGCGCTGCTGGCAAATGCGCCGGCAATAGCGGGAATGAAAGACAAACCCAGCAGGCGGTAAGTTTTTTGCAAGACAATGTTTTGGGAAACTTGTCCTGCAAGAGGATAGTCGTAAACGTCGTTTCGCATGGCGTTTGCTCCTGAAAAAATGTGTGAAAACAAAAAGAGTCCTGATTCTATCAGCAAATTATTGGCTTGGGCATAAAAATATGCCTACGTCGCCGTTTGAGGATAAGTGGTAGCGTTCAAAGCATTTTAAAGTGCCGCAATCATAAATTTACATAAAAGACTGCTTCTGAAACCGATGCCGAATCTTTGCCCACCCCTTTTACCGTTTGATTTGATTTTCACCACTTCAAAACCGGATACAACAAACTTCTGCAAGATAATGGATTTTGAAATTTAATGATTTGCCATAGCAAATTTGAACAGAGCCGGTTTCAGGCTGTGTAAACAACATAAGAAATAAAATAACTTCATTGATTATTTATCAACTTTCTATTTATTGTCTGTCGAACCGTTGAATGATAGGATTGCGGCGGTAAGTGTAGTGCAATCGCTCAAAATCTGAATAAACGACTGATTTCAGACGACATCAATGATGCACAGAAAGCCGCTGTCTTCGATTTTAGCGATTCGTTATGTTTCACTTCATATCAATGATTATATAAGGAAATACAGTATGAACCGTCGTCAATTCTTGGGTGGTACAGCCGTTTCTTTGGCAGCCGCCACCTCATTCGCCCGCGCTCATGGAAATCATAACCATAAAGGTCACTCTCACGCTACTCCTGCTGCTGCGTCCAAAACCTATGAAGCTGCCAGAAAAGCGGCTGCCCACTGTGTTGAAGCAGGTCAAATCTGTCTGGCACACTGCATCCGACTGCTGAGCCAAGGCGATACTTCAATGAAAGACTGCGCAACAGGCGTCAACCAAATGCTGGCTTTGTGTGGCGCGCTGCAAAACCTTGCCGCCCAAAACTCTCCGCTGACCCCTTCTTTGGCAAAAGTCTGCGTCGAAGCGTGCAAACAATGTGCCGCAGCGTGCAAACAACACGCAGGCCACCACGCAGAATGCAAACAATGCTATGAGTCTTGCCTTGCCTGCATCAAAGAGTGCGAAAAAATCGCTGCTTAATTGACGCGGTCAATAACCGGTCTGCCTGTGAAACAAGCTTTGTTTTGCAGGCAGACCGGTTTGTTTTAAATGGTAGGACTTTCACAAATTTATTTGAAATGTAAGTTTTGTTTGTAGAATGTTGTGTCTTTGCCTACAAAATCTTGCCATAAATTTAAAATTTCACGCTCTGGCGAAAAACGGTATGTTTAGGATTATTAAGTTCTGTAACGCGCCCCGTTCTGAAATGAAGACAACAGGTTGCAAGACTTCAATCTTAACCATTCCAATGGTCTTAAAATTTCTGCCAAACACATGATTTTCACGCTTCTTAACAGACGTTTTCTTGATAAGGTCGTCTGAAAATTGCCCGACACCTTGATAAGCTTTACAATGCAAGTAATTAAAATACATCCCGCCTTATCTTCCCTTTCATGAGTTCCGTACCCTTCATCGAAATGAAAGACGTTGCCTTCGCGTATGGCGACCGTCCGATTCTGAACAATATTAATTTCAGCATTCCCCAAGGAAACTTCGCCGCCGTGATGGGCGGTTCGGGCAGCGGCAAAACCACGCTGATGCGGCTGATTACGGGTCAGATTCATCCTCAGTTGGGTAAGGTTTTGATTGAAGGACGTGATTTGGCGGGTTTTTCGGCTGATGAATTGTACGAACACCGCCGCCGTATGGGCGTGTTGTTCCAACACGGCGCGCTGTTTACCGATTTGTCTGTATTCGACAATATCGCTTTTCCGATGCGCGAACTGACGCGCCTGCCGGAAGCGGTTATCCGCGATTTGGTTTTGTTGAAATTGAACGCAGTCGGTCTGCGCGGCGTGGAAAACCTGATGCCGTCCGAACTCTCCGGAGGGATGTCGCGCCGCGTCGCGCTTGCCCGCACGATCGCGCTCGACCCTGAAATCATGTTGTACGACGAGCCGTTTACCGGCCTCGACCCGATTTCCTTGGGCGTGATTGCCCACTTGATCAGCCGCGTCAACAAGGCTTTGCGTTCGACCAGTATTATGGTAACGCACGACATTGAAAAATCTTTGGAAATCGTCGATCAGGTGATTTTCTTGGCACACGGCGAAATTATGTTCTCCGGCTCGCCGCAGGAAATGCGCGAACTGGATTCGCCTTGGGTACGCCAGTTTGTCGGCGGCTTGGCAGACGGCCCCGTCGCATACCGTTATCCCGCGCAAACGTCGTTGCAGCAAGATTTGCTTGGGTAGTTTTCAGACGACCTCGGTTTGCAGACGTCGTCTGAAACGGTTGTACCGTTGCTGCCTGAAGCCGAAATTATTTTTCAGACGACCCATCACCATCATCCTACAAGGTCGTCTGAAACCCGTTAATCCGTAATGGAAACCTATGAATTTTATCCGTTCCGTCGGGGCGAAAACCCTCGGCTTTATTCAATCTCTCGGCAGTATTACGCTGTTTCTGCTGAACATTCTGGCGAAATCCGGTACGGCTTTCGTCCGTCCGCGCCTGAGCGTGCGCCAAGTGTATTTTGCCGGCGTGCTGTCGGTGTTGATTGTTGCCGTCTCAGGGCTGTTCGTCGGCATGGTTTTGGGTTTGCAGGGCTATACGCAGTTGTCGAAATTCAAATCCGCCGATATTTTGGGCTATATGGTCGCGGCTTCGTTGTTGCGTGAACTGGGTCCGGTGTTGGCGGCGATTCTGTTTGCCAGCAGCGCGGGCGGTGCGATGACCAGCGAAATCGGTTTGATGAAAACGACCGAACAGCTCGAAGCGATGAACGTGATGGCGGTCAACCCTGTCGCCCGCGTGGTTGCGCCGCGCTTTTGGGCGGGCGTGTTTTCCATGCCGCTTTTGGCTTCGATTTTCAACGTGGCGGGGATTTACGGCGCGTATTTGGTCGGCGTAACCTGGCTGGGCTTGGACAGCGGCATTTTCTGGTCGCAAATGCAGAACAACATCACGATCCATTACGATGTAATCAACGGTCTGATCAAATCCGCCGCGTTCGGCGTGGCGGTAACGCTGATTGCCGTGCATCAGGGCTTCCACTGCGTACCGACCTCGGAAGGCATTTTGCGCGCCAGCACGCGCACGGTGGTTTCGTCCGCCCTGACGATTTTGGCGATTGACTTTGTGTTGACCGCATTGATGTTTACGGATTGACAGGTCGTCTGAAAACGAAACAAAGAACATTGGATATTCAAGGAACTTTAATGAAAAAGAATGTATTGGAATTTTGGGTCGGACTGTTTGTCCTGCTCGGCGTGGCAGCGGTCGGCTTTCTCGCTTTCCGCGTGGCGGGCGGCGCGGCATTCGGCAATTCCGGCAAGACTTATACCGTATATGCCGATTTCAGCGACATAGGCGGCCTGAAAGCCAACGCGCCGATCAAATCTGCGGGTGTATTGGTCGGACGCGTCGGCGCCATCGAGCTTGACCCGAAATCCTATCAGGCGAAAGTCCGTCTCGATTTGGACAGCAAATATCAGTTCAGCAGCGACGTTTCCGCGCAAATCCTGACCTCCGGCCTGTTGGGCGAACAATATATCGGCCTGCAACAAGGCGGCGATACTGAACCCCTCGCCGCGGGCGATACCATTTCCGTTACCAGCTCCGCCATGGTTCTGGAAAACCTGATCGGTAAATTCATGACCAGCTTCGCCGAGAAAAACGCGGCGGGCGGCAACGATGCAGCAAAAACTACCGAATAAACGTACACCATCATATTGATACTAGGACACTTAATCATGAAAAAAACCTCTTTCATCAGCGCACTGAGCATCGGCATCTTGAGCATCAGCATGGCGGTTGCCGCCCCTGCCGACGCAGTGAACCAAATCCGTCAAAACGCCACTCAAGTATTGAGCATCTTAAAAAGCGGCGATGCCAACACCGCCCGCCACAAAGCCGAGGCCTATGCGATTCCCTATTTCGATTTCCAACGCATGACCGCGCTGGCAGTCGGCAACCCTTGGCGTACCGCATCTGACGCGCAAAAACAAGCGTTGACCAAAGAATTTCAAACCCTGCTGATCCGCACCTACTCCGGCACCATGATGAAATTCAAAAACGCCAACGTCAACGTCAAAGACAACCCCGTTGTCAATAAAGGCGGCAAAGAAATCATCGTCCGCGCCGAAGTCAGCGTACCCGGTCAAAAACCCGTCAACATGGACTTTACCACCTACCAAAGCGGCAATAAATACCGCGCCTACAACGTCGCCATCGAAGGCGCAAGCTTGGTAACCGTGTACCGCAACCAATTCGGCGAAACCATCAAAGCCAAAGGCGTGGACGGACTGATTGCCGAACTGAAAGCCAAAAACGGCAGCAAATAATGCAAAGATAAGTCATGCCGTCCGTTTTCAGACGACATGGCTTTCGCACACAATAACCTTCAGGTTTTATCATCCAAGATTAAGTTGACAAGACAGCCATGCAAACCGAACTTCGCGACGGCACGTTGCACATCAGCGGCGACATTACCGTCAAAACCTTGACCGCCGACGCCTTTACCCGCTTCAGGCAGCAATGTCGTCTGAAAGACACCCGCGCGGTCGATTTGAGCGGCGTCGGACGCGCTGATTCCGCCTGCGTGTCCCTGCTGCTTGACGCACTGCGCCGTCCGGACGGAAAAATCACCCTGCAAGGCATACCCGAATCCGTGCGTACCCTGTCCGAGCTTTACGAAATCAAAGACTGGTTAAACCCATGAAAAAAACCACCGCTTCACTCCTACTCCTCATCGGCATGGCCTCAACCCCCGCATTTGCCGAAACCAATCCCGCCGACCCCTACGAAGGCTACAACCGCGCCGTATTCAAATTCAACGACAAGGCCGACCAATACGTCCTCGCCCCCGTCGCACGCGGCTACCGCAAAATAACGCCCAAGCCCGTCCGCACCGGCGTGAGCAACTTCTTCAACAACCTGCGCGATGTCGTCAGCTTCGGCAGCAATGTTCTGCGCCTTGACGTCAAACGCGCCAGCGAAGACCTCGTCCGCGTCGGCATCAACACCACCTTCGGCCTTGGCGGTTTAATCGACGTAGCCGGTGCAGGCGGCGTACCCAGCAATAAAAACACCCTCGGCGACACCTTCGCCTCATGGGGCTGGAAAAACAGCAACTACTTCGTTGTCCCCCTGTTCGGCCCATCTACCGTACGCGATACCATTGGCAACGCCGTTACCACCGTCTACCCAGTTAAAAACGCCGTCTTCCACACCAGAGCAGGACGCTGGGGCACAATCGGCCTGCAGGCCATCAACACCCGTAAAGAACTGCTCGACCTGACCGACAGCCTCGAAGGCGCAGCCATCGACAAATACAGCTACACCCGCGACCTCTACATGAAAGTGCGCAGCCGCCAAACCGGCGGAACATTACCGCAAGGCGAGGATGACAATATCGACATCGACGAATTGGTGGACAGCGATCTGCCTGTTGAAACCGGGGCAGATGCCTCCAATACCTCTGTCGGCGAAACTGCCGACCTTTATTTATACACCCCTATCCAAACCGGCGCACCAGCCGATGATGCGGCAAACGATTAATCCGGTTCACATGCAAAAGGTCGTCTGAAACCTCTTTTCAGGGTTTCAGACGACCTTTTTCTATGCTGTTTTAGAGAATCATAAGTCTATTTGCGCGACTCACTACCAAGCCTGCGCCCCATCATATAGTGGATTAACTCTAAATCAGGACAAGGCGACGAAGCCGCAGACAGTACAGATAGTACGGAACCGATTCACTTGGTACTTCAGCACCTTAGAGAATCGTTCTCTTTGAGCTAAGGCGAGGCAACGCGCCGTACTGGTTTAAAGTTAATCCACTATAAAATCAGAATGACCGTTACAAAAAGGTCGTCTGAAAAATCGACTTCAACGGAAATTCCTATTTCCCATCCGTTGAATACCCGTTTTCAGACGACCTCTCAGGGTGGTTCAATCATTCAAAGTCAAACAACTATGCAGTCTCTGCACACCCGCCATCCGCGTATTTTCAATTTCATGCTGCTTAAAAACTTATCCGACTTGAGGCAGATTCCAATCAATCCAAAATATTAATGTGATACGGCTTTTAATTTTCTGATGACAATTCTTGATCTTCAAATTCCATACTTTCCGGATTTAGCTTCCAAACCGTCTTATCCTTAGAAGATATGGATTTTTTACCCTGATGAAATTCATAGCAGACCCTATCTGTTTTCAATACAAACTCCTTGCTGAGTTCAAATTCCATCACACACTTTCCCTGTGGCTTCAAGGACAAGGTATCTGCTACATGGTAACTCAGTATTCCATCTATTTTTTTAAAATTGAAGGGCGGGCGCAACAATTTTTTATTGTCATAGAATGATTCATATATCACATCTATCGAGCCTAAAGTTGGAAGGCCGGTATGGTCTTGACCTATGCTTCCATCCTTTCTATTGACCGGATAAATATCATATTTTTGTTCAACAATGCTATTTCCTTCAGATTCTTCCGATTCCCCATTAATGGCAACAACAAGCCATGCAAATGAATCATTATAGGGAATCACACCCAAAACTTTTGCATGCTCGGGGACACTTGTTGGAACAGCATATATATATTCTTTAACATCCTTTGGCGCCTTAATCTGATTCAAATCCAGAAAACCATTTGACAGTCTCGGGTAGGATTGAAACCAGGTTTTAGATGAAATAGGCAAGGTTAAACATTCTGCCTCTGCCAAATGCTTCTGTTCCTTAGGATAATTGATGTAGCACTTATCCTTGTCGGTTTTTTGGGACGATATGGCAGGCTCTTTTTTGCTGTTTTGATCAGCAAGTGTTTCTTGGGAAGCTGCCGGTCCGACGCCGCAAGCCGCCAAAGCCGTGAGTGAAAATACGAATAAGACTGCGCGGTTGAGTTGAGAAAAAATCATATCTTTCCTTAAATACCCATTCATTTTGGCTCAAGCCCTTTAAGATATGAAGAATGATAACATCCAATATGAATTTTCACCTACTCATCCACAGAAGTTTCTTCCCTTACCGACATAAACCTATTTTGCGGCAAAACCCGCTATTCTAAAATATAGTGGATTAACTTTAAACCAGGACGGCGTTGCCTCGCCTTATCTCAAAGAGAACGATTCTCTAAAGGTGCTGAAGCACCAAGTGAATCGGTTCCGTACTATCTGTACTGTCTGCCCGGCTTCGTCCTTGTCCTGATTTAAAGTTAATCCACTATATATGCGCGGCTTGGCTTGTTTGGATTCAATTTAAATCAGATGGGTAATCATGCGGCGGTTCGTCAGGGGGTAGAAAGCTGATTGGCTTGGTGTTTGGTGTGGGGCGAAACATTGCTGAGAGGCAAATTTGATGGACTGTATAGTGGATTAAAATAAAAATGAGACAAGGCGACAACGCCCGCCGTGTACGGGTAGTACATAAGGGCGTTGGCAACGCCGTATCATTGCAATTTTAATCCACTATATTTGGGAAAATTAAAGGTTTGGTTGGAACTTCTATGTTTGAAAAAATGTTTGTTTCAGACTTGTACAGCGTAATGCTGTATTGAGTCAGCTTGTCGAAGGTGCATTATTGGATTTTGCTCTTGTGAAAACGAAACGCGGTTTCTGCCGATGAGAAGCGTTTCATCATAAACGGCGTCGTTTTCAGACGACCTTTATGACCTATATAAAAAACGTCGTCTGAAATTTTCAGACGACGTTTTGTTGTCGGCAATCGATCAATATTTATTGATGTTGCTGTGGATATTGTATTGGTTGTGTTCCGTATCGTGGGAATCCTGCGGCTCGTTGCGGACATGCGGTTTGTCGTCAGACATGTTGTCCAAGTCGCGGCCGGGTTCGGATACGGTATCGCCGATGTTGATGCTGGTCAGGTTTTCCAAAATGATGGCGGACGAGAGATGTTCGCCGGTGCGGTATACCATAGCCAATGCGGTTTCTTCGGCAGGGATGGAAACATATTTAACGATGTTCTTACGGCCTTTTTTGCCTTCTTCCAAATCGACTTTCACTTGGCGGTCGCGTTTGTAAATGCTCAAGACCGTGCCTTTGTCCAAGCCGTCGGCGGAACCTTTGTTCAGGGTAACGGTTTGGAATTGTCCGGCTTCGTGTACGCCGTCGAGGATGGAGATGACTTTACCGTCGATGTGTTGCGTCGGTGCGTGTGGCATGATTTGGAAAGGCTCGGTTTCGCCGTCCATTTTCAGCAGGAAATCGCCTTTGCGGATTTCGGAAACGGCTTCTTCCACGATCATAGGCTGCGCGGTTTGGGTCGGTACTTTCGCCAGCGGGTGCAGGCGGGTGTAGTATTCGCCGTCTTTCAGGTATTTGCGGTCTTCGTCGGAAGCGGAGTCCAGCGCGCTGTTGGTGTAGGGTAGGGTGCTGACGATGCCGCTGAAGACGACTTCTTGTCCGAGGTATTTGCGGGTATCGGGATCGGTCAGGTCTTTGACGGCGCGGTAAACCAGATAGCGGCCGGGTTCGGTAACGCCGTAGGCGTACACGCGTTCGCCTTTGCTGTACATGATGCGGTTGTCAGGGCCGTCGATCAGGCGCGGTGCGTCTTGGGTCTTCATTTGGTCGATGAACTGCGGATGTTGCATGAACATGCGGTAGAAGTTCACGTTGACGGTTTGGATGCCGTAGCCTGAAGAGGTTTCGCGGACGCGCGGGCTGAGTTTGATGACCGGAATGCCGTCATTGCCTGCGGAGCCGTTTTCGAAGCCCAGTTGCGGGCGGCCGTTGACGTAGCGCAAAACCAACACCTGACCCGGATAAATCAGATGCGGATTGCGGATTTCGCCGCGGTTTGCGCCCCAAAGGCGGTTCCACTGCCACGGGCTGTACAGATATTTGCCGGAGATGCCCCAGAGTGTGTCGCCGTTTTTTACGACGTAGCGTTGCGGCGCATCGGGGCGCACTTTTAATGAAGCTGCTTGAGCGTGGGCGGAAATTGCCATGCCCGCGACACAAAGCAGGGTTATAATACGTTGTTGCATAACCGTTCCCCTTGAAATTGATTCGGTTTGTCTTTAAATGATAAACGGAGAAAATGAAATGGCCGGGAGTTTGCAAAAAACCGCCGTCCCCCTTTAAAAAACGTCAATAGGCGTTTCGTGCGCATTGAACAGAAATTCATTGACGCATATTTTATCATTGAATGTTAGTGTCATCACGGGAATTGTGAAGACAGGCGCAAAATTTGTATGAAAACACACACAATCTGCTGCCGGACGTGTTTGAATGCGCATCCCAAGTATTGAAAAACGAAGAGAAAATTATGGCTTTACTGAATATCCTGCAATATCCCGACGAGCGACTGCACACCGTGGCGAAGCCTGTCGAGCAAGTCGATGAGCGCATCCAAAAGCTGGTTGCCGATATGTTTGAAACCATGTACGAAGCGCGCGGTATCGGGCTGGCGGCGACGCAGGTCGATGTGCATGAGCGCGTCGTCGTGATGGATTTGACCGAAGACCGCAGCGAGCCGCGCGTGTTCATCAACCCCGTCATTGTTGAAAAAGACGGCGAAACCATTTACGAGGAAGGCTGCCTGTCCGTGCCGGGCATTTACGACACCGTTACCCGCGCCGAGCGCGTCAAGGTCGAGGCTTTGAACGAAAAAGGCGAGAAATTCACGCTGGAGGCGGACGGGCTGTTGGCGATTTGCGTGCAGCACGAGTTGGATCACCTGATGGGCATCGTTTTTGTCGAACGCCTGTCGCAGCTCAAACAGGGTCGGATTAAGACCAAACTGAAAAAACGTCAGAAACACACCATCTAAAAGCCAAATGATACGGTCGAACAGGTCGTCTGAAAGAGGGGAAGCGGCAGTAAGCCGTTGTTTTTCAAACTTTCAGACGACCTGTCGCAATGTTTGCCGTTGCGCTATATATAGTGGATTAACTCTAAATCAGGACAAGGCGACGAAGCCGCAGACAGTACAGATAGTACGGAACCGATTCACTTGGTACTTCAGCACCTTAGAGAATCGTTCTCTTTGAGCTAAGGCGAGGCAACGCCGTACTGGTTTAAAGTTAATCCACTATAGGTCGTCTGAAACCCATTTCCAAGGAGTTTCCCCATGAAAGTCATCTTTGCCGGTACGCCCGATTTTGCCGCTGCCGCCTTAAAAGCCATAGCCGCCGCCGGTTTTGAAATCCCGCTGGTGTTGACCCAGCCCGACCGTCCCAAAGGACGCGGGATGCAGCTTACCCCGTCTCCCGTGAAGCAGGCCGCGTTGGAACTGGGTTTGCGCGTGGCGCAGCCTGAAAAACTGCGCAACAACGCCGAAGCCCTGCAAATGCTCAAAGAAGTCGATGCCGACGTGATGGTCGTTGCCGCCTACGGACTGATTCTGCCGCAAGACGTGTTGGATACGCCGAAACACGGCTGCCTCAACATCCACGCCTCGCTGCTGCCCCGTTGGCGCGGCGCGGCGCCGATTCAGCGGGCGATTGAAGCGGGCGATGCCGAGACGGGTGTGTGCATCATGCAGATGGACATCGGCTTGGATACCGGCGATGTGGTCAGAGAACACCGTTACGCCATCCAACCGACCGATACGGCGAATGAAGTACACGATGCGCTGATGAATCTCGGTGCGGTGGCGATTGTTGCCGATTTGCAACAATTAAAAACAGAAGGTCGTCTGAAAAGCGTCAAACAGCCCGAAGAAGGTGTGACTTATGCGCAAAAATTAAGCAAAGAAGAAGCGCGTATCGATTGGAACGAAAGCGCGGCAGTGATTGAACGCAAAATCCGCGCCTTCAACCCCGTTCCCGCTGCATGGGTGGAATATCAAGGCAAGCCGATGAAAATCTGGCGGGCGGAAGTAGTCGCGCAACAAGGCAGGGCGGGCGAAGTGTTGTCCTGTTCGGCTGACGGCTTGGTTGTTGCCTGCGGCGAGAACGCGCTGAAGATTACCGAATTGCAGCCTTCGGGCTGCAAACGGATGCCGATTGCGGCATTTGCGGCAGGGCATAAGATTGAGGTTGGGACAGTTTTGTAGAAGCCGTTTGCAGACTGATTAATTTTCAGACGACCTTTCTTCTGATGATTCAGAGGTCGTCTGAAAATATCGGGCAGGGAAATGTTTGGTTTTGTTGAACTGACGACAAGATTCCCCACGTTTAGGAGCAGATCATGGCAGTGTTTGAAGTAGTCGAAGGCGATATTACGAAACTTGAAGTCGATGCCATCGTGAACGCCGCCAATGCCTCGTTGTTGGGCGGCGGCGGCGTGGACGGCGCGATTCACCGCGCGGCGGGACGGGAATTGTTGGAAGCGTGCAGAAAGTTGAACGGCTGCCGCACGGGCGAAGCGAAAATCACCCAAGGCTACCGGCTGCCGGCGAAATTTGTGATTCACACCGTCGGGCCGGTTTGGTTCGGCGGACACCGCAGCGAAGCGGTCAAGCTGGCGGAGGCATATCAAAATTCGCTGCTGCTGGCGCAAGAACACGGTATCCGCAGCATCGCCTTCCCCTGTATCAGCACGGGCGTGTACCGTTTCCCCGCCGATTTGGCTGCCGAGGCTGCTTTGGCGATTTTGAAAAAAACCTTGCCGCAGTGTCCGTCTGTCGAAAAAATCGTTTTCTGTTGCTATTCGCCGCAGGATGCCGAACGCTATCGGGCATTGTTGGAACGGGACGGGGCGGTCGTCTGAAAGTCCCGAATCAGACAAAACGGCAGATTAAATGTTTTCAGACGACCTCGGGCAAGCTTGAGGTCGTCTGAAAACAGAAAAGTCGGGCAGGCAGTCCGGCTTCTCATTAAGAGTCCATTAATCAAGAATCGATTAATCGTCGCAGTGGTTGTCGGTGTCCACTTTGATGACGCGGCCGCTTTGTGAGGAAACGTCCACATCGTATTCGGTACAGCCTCTGCGGATTTCGATTTCCCAGCGCCCGTCGCTGTGGTCGATGTCGGTAACGCGGCCGCCGCCGACGCGTTTCTTGGCGATTTTGACGGCTTGCGCTTGGGAGATGGCGCGGGAATGTTTGTGCGGTGCCGCCGCGGCGGTCAGGCTGCCGGAAACGAGTGCGGCGGAAACGGCAAGCAGGGAAAGGGCGCGTAAATTCATGATGAATCCTTATGTGTGTTGAAAAGAACGGACTATATGGATATTGTCATGAGCGGGCAATCGGATTAACACAATTTGAATCTTGCCCCGAACACCGCCCGAACCGCTTGTGCGGCGTTTACATTTTTAACGAACAAATCGAACCACAGCAGTCATTTAAGGAATTGAATTTATGAGTATGTCCCTCGCCCAAAAACTCGCCGCCGACAGCATTGCGGCGGTCGCCGAAGGGCGCAACCTTCAGGATGTGTTGGCGCAAATCCGCGCGGCGCATCCCGAGCTGACGGCGCAGGAAAACGGCGCGTTGCAGGATATTGCCTACGGCTGCCAGCGTTATTTGGGCAGTTTGAAGCATATGCTCGCGCAGATGCTGAAAAAGCCGATTGACAATCCGCAGCTCGAAAGCCTGCTTTTGGCGGCGATGTACCAACTGCATTACACGCGCAATGCGCCTCACGCCGTGGTCAACGAGGCGGTCGAGAGTATCGCGAAAATCGGGCGCGGGCAGTACCGTTCGTTTGCCAACGCGATTTTGCGGCGTTTTTTGCGTGAACGCGACAAGCTCGCGGCTTCGTGCAAAAAAGACGATGTGGCGAAGCACAACCTGCCGCTGTGGTGGGTGGCATACCTGAAAAACCATTATCTGAAACATTGGCACAACATCACCACCGCGCTGCAATCGCATCCGCCGATGACGCTGCGGGTCAACCGACGCCACGGCAATGCCGAATCGTATTTGGAAAAGCTGGCGGCGGAAGGGATTGTGGCTAAGGCGTTGGACGAATATGCGGTAACGCTGGAAGAAGCCGTGCCGGTGAACCGCCTGCCCGGTTTTGCCGAAGGGCTGGTGTCGGTGCAGGATTTCGGTGCGCAGCAGGCGGCGTATCTGTTAAACCCTAAAGACGGCGAACGGATTTTGGACGCGTGCGCCGCGCCGGGCGGGAAGACGGGGCATATGTTGGAACTGGCGGATTGTCATGTAACCGCTTTGGACATAGACGAAGGTCGTCTGAAAAGGGTGAAGGACAATCTCGACCGTTTGGGGTTTCAGACGACCGCTCTGGCTTGCGCCGATGCGCAGGACTTGGCGGCGTGGTATGATGGAAAGCCTTTCGACGCCATCCTTGCCGACGTGCCGTGTACCGCTTCGGGTGTGGCGCGGCGCAATCCTGACGTGAAATGGCTGCGCCGTCCGACCGATGCCGCCAAAACCGCCCGTCAGCAGGAGGCATTGCTGGACGCGCTTTGGCAAACCCTGACGAAAAACGGCAGAATGCTGCTGGCCACCTGCTCGGTGTTCGTCGAAGAAAACGACGTTCAGTTGCAAAAATTCCTCAACCGCCACGCCGATGCCGAGCTGATCGAGTCGCGTGTGCTTTTACCGAACAAACATCAAGATGGCTTTTATTACGCGCTTATCAAAAAGCAGTAAACGGCTGTTTGGAACGCTGTTGCTCGCCCTGTCGCTGAATGCGGCGGCGGAGGGCATCAGCGTGACCCGCTCCGAGGCGAAACTGACCGAAACCGGGCAGCTTTCCGTCAGCAGCCGTTTCCGCACCGATTTGCCCGACCAGCTCAAACAGGCGCTCCGGCAGGGCGTGCCGTTGAATTTCACTTTGAGCTGGCAGCTTTCTGCGCCTTCCATGCCGTCTTACCGCTTCAAGTTTGACCAGCTGCTCAACAGCGACAACACCATCCACTACAAACTTTCCTTCCATCCGCTGACCAACCGCTACCGCATAACCGTCGGCACGTTTTCCACCGAATACGACACGCTCGAGACCGCCTTGCGCGGCGTAGGGGCGGTCGCCAACTGGAAAGTGCTGTCCAAAGGCGCGTTAAGCGGCGTTGCAGCGAAAGACACACAAGCCGAAATCCGCCTGCTGCTCTCGACGGCGAAGCTGCCCAAACCCTTCCAAATCAACGCATTGACTTCTAAAAACTGGCACTTGGATTCCGGCTGGAAGTCTCTGACCATCTCTCAGGAGTAAACCATGCGCCGCTTTCTCCTGATTGCCGTGTTGGCGGCAGTGGGACTGCTCTACGGACTGACCATTGCAACGGGCAGCACCAGCCCGCTGGCGGAATATTTCTGGTGGATTATCGCTCTGTGTGCGCTGCTGATGCTGGTGTTGGCATCGGTTTTGACGCGCTACGTCCTGCTCCTCATGCGCGACAAAAGCAAGGGTGTGTTCGGTTCGCAGATTGCGCGGCGGCTGTCGGGGATGTTTACGCTGGTGGCGGTATTGCCGGGCGTGTTCCTGTTCGGCATTTCCGCGCAGTTCATCAACGGCACGATTAATTCGTGGTTCGGCAACGATACTCACGAAGCCCTCGAGCGCAGCCTGAACTTGAGTAAATCCGCGCTGAATCTGGCAGTGGACAACGCCGTCAGCAACGCCACGCCGGTGCAAATCGACCTGATCAGCACCGCGTCTGTGGACGGCGATTTGGGCAAGGCGCTGAAAAATGCCGCCAAATCGGGCGGCTTTACCCAGCTTTCGCTCTACGACGTCAAAACCCATAAAACCGAGAAAAGTGTCAATCCGCTGAAACTAAACCAACCCGAACTCGACAAAGAAGGATGGGAGAAGCTGGAGCAGACCGGCTCGATACGCAGTTTGGAAAACATAGAAAATGTCTTGTACGCGCAAGGCTGGATGCTCATCGGCGCGCACAACGGACGCGATTACGCCTTGTTTTTCCGCCAGCCCATCCCGCAGGATGTGGCGCAAGATGCGACGCTGATTGAAGCGGCGCGGGCAAAATACGCCGAATTGAGCTACACCAAACAAGGCCTGCAAACCTTCTTCTTGGCGACTTTGCTGGTTGCCGCGCTGTTGGCGATTTTCCTTGCCTTGGTGATGGCGCTGTATTTCGCCCGCCGCTTCGTCGAGCCGGTATTGTCGTTGGCAGAAGGCGCAAGGGCGGTGGCGCAGGGCGATTTCAGCCAGAAACGCCCCGTGTTCCGCAACGACGAATTCGGCAGGTTGACCCAGTTGTTCAACCACATGACCGAACAGCTTGCCATCGCCAAAGAAGCCGACGAGAACAACCGCCTGCGCGAAGAAGCGGCGCGCCACTATCTCGAATGCGTGTTGGAAAGCTTGACCACGGGCGTGATTACTTTGGATGCCGAAGGTCGTCTGAAAACCTTCAACAAAGCCGCCGAACGGATTTTGGGCATTGAATTGGTGCCGCTGTGGGGCAGCAACTGGCACGACTGGCGCGGACAATCGCCGCAGCAGACCCTGCTTGCCGAAGTGTTTGCCGCCATTGAAGAAACCGCCAATGCCGCCAAGCCCGTCCAAGTCGAATACGCCGCCCCCGACGATGCGCGGATTCTTTTGGGTAAAGCCACCATCCTGCCCGACGACAACGACAACGGCGTGGTAATGGTGATTGACGACATCACCGTCCTCATCCGCGCCCAAAAAGAAGCCGCTTGGGGCGAAGTGGCGAAACGGTTGGCGCATGAAATCCGCAATCCGCTCACGCCTATCCAACTTTCCGCCGAGAGATTGGCATGGAAATTGCATGATAAATTGGACGAACAACACGCCCAAATCCTCAGCCGTTCGACCGACACCATCGTCAAGCAGGTGGCGGCATTAAAAGAAATGGTCGAAGCCTTCCGCAATTACGCCCGCGCCCCGTCGCTGAATTTTGAAAAACACGATTTGAACCGTTTGGTCGAAGAAGTGTTGCTGCTGTACGAGGGCGGGGCGTGCCGCTTTGTTCCGAACTTGTCCGACAAGCCGCAGCCGATTTCCGCCGATACCACCGCCATGCGGCAGGTGTTGCACAATATTTTCAAAAACGCGGCAGAGGCGGCGGAAGAGGCAGAAGTTCCGCAAGTGAATGTCAGCGTCGGTGAAGATAACGACGGACAGGTTTTATTGACCGTTTGTAACAACGGCAAAGGTTTCAGCAAGGAAATGCTGCATAATGCCTTCGAGCCGTATGTTACCGACAAGCCGACAGGTACGGGACTGGGATTGCCCGTTGTGAAGAAAATCATCGAAGAGCACGGCGGCCGCATCAGCCTGAGCAATCAGAACGAAGGCGGCGCGTGTGTGAAAATAGCCTTACCCCGATTGGTAGAAACTTATGCGTAGCAGTGATATTTTAATTGTAGATGACGAAGTAGGTATCCGCGACTTGCTCTCGGAAATCCTCCAAGACGAAGGTTATTCCGTGGCTTTGGCGGAGAACGCCGAAGAGGCGCGCCAACTGCGCCACCAAACCCGTCCCGCCATGGTGTTGTTGGACATCTGGATGCCCGACTGCGACGGGATTACCCTGCTCAAAGAGTGGGCGAAAAACGGGCAGCTCAATATGCCCGTAGTGATGATGAGCGGACACGCCAGCATCGACACCGCCGTCGAAGCCACCAAAATCGGCGCGCTCGATTTTTTGGAAAAACCGATTGCCCTGCAAAAGCTGCTCTCTACCGTCGACCGCGCCCTCAAACACGGCGAAATGCAGATGGCGGCGGGCTTGTCCTTCGACAAACTCGGCAACAGCCCCGCCATTCAAGAATTCAAGCAACAACTTGAGCCTGCCGTGAAAAAAAGCGGACCCGTGCTGCTCAGCGGCGAAACCGGTTCGCCGTTTGAAATCGTTGCCCGTTATTTCCACAAAAGCGGCACGCCTTGGGTCGGACTCAGCCGCGTCGAACTCATTGCCGATGCGCCATTGGAGCTGCTGCAAAAAGCATCGGGCGGCACGCTTTATCTCGGTGATGCCGCGCAGTACAGCAAAAACATCCAAAACGGCATCAGTTTCATCCTCGGCAAGGCAGACCGTTACAACGTGCGCGTTATCGTCGCCGGCAGCCACGCCGCCGATGAAAGCCCGGCAGACGCCATTGCCGATGCCAAGTTGTCCGAACTGCTTTCCGGCAACGTCATCAGTATCCCGCCGTTGCGCAGCCAATCCGAAGACATCGCTTTCTTGGTCAACCAAGTCATGACCGAATTGGCGGACAGCGAAAAAATCCAGCCCGTCAAATTCAGCAACGGCTCGCTGACTGTTCTCTGCCAATACAACTGGCCGGGCAATTTCGACCAGCTCCGCAGCGTCGTGAAAAACCTGATGCTGGAGGCGGACGGACAGGAAGTCCACGAGCAGGCGGTCGTTGCCGCATTGGGGCAAAAACGGGCGACAGTCGCCACTGAAATCGTCGGCGGTTTCAACTTCAATATGCCTTTGCGCGAACTGCGTGAAGAATTGGAGCGCCGCTATTTTGAGTACCACATCGCTCAAGAAGGGCAAAACATGAGCCGTGTCGCCCAAAAAGTCGGTCTGGAGCGCACACACCTCTACCGCAAACTCAAACAATTAGGCATCAGCGTTTCCCGCCGCAGCGCAGCGGAAAAAGCAGAAGAGTAGGGCGGTAGTAGGATAAGAGGTCGTCTGAAAGCATACGGTACGCCGCGGTATGTTTTCAGACGACCTTGTTTGCCATCAACACGCCCGTTTTTGTCGAATAACCAACTCACTTTTGAGGCAATGTGCGACAACCATTCAAATGACAGATTTTCTTGCCGTATCGTGTAGAATATAAAAATATTACAAAAGTTACTAACGGGCTGCCGGCTGTTTGGCAGCATCCGCATGACGGTGAACAGGTACGAAACCGGAATCAGGCGCGGGAACGCCGTATCGGTTTAAAGTTCGTCGGCTTTATCGTTAAATACTGACATTTATCCGTTTTCAGACGACCTCCCGAACAAAGGTCGTCTGAAAACAACAAGGGGACACAATTGATGACGGAAAACGACCGCCTTGCCTGGCTGCAACTGGCGTTTACGCCTTATGTCGGCGCGGAGGGCTTCTTGCTCCTGCTGCAACGTTTCGGCAGCGCGAAAGCCGCGCTGGATGCTCCTGTGGAGCAAATTGCCACGATAGTGCGCCACAAGCAGGCAGCCGAATCTTGGCGCAACGGCGAAAAA
The DNA here is from genome assembly GCF_001815675.1 of Neisseria sp. HMSC065D04. Lineage (NCBI taxonomy): Bacteria > Pseudomonadati > Pseudomonadota > Betaproteobacteria > Neisseriales > Neisseriaceae > Neisseria > Neisseria sp. HMSC065D04. Next base: position 5,876 of record NZ_KV821500.1, on the reverse strand, counting down.
CGGGCGTTGGCGCAAAAAGCTGCGGAAGCGGCATTGCAATGGGAAAAGCAGGACGGCTGCCGTTTGTTGCTGCTGCAAGATGATGATTTTCCCGAAATGCTGACGCAGGGCATTACCGCGCCGCCGGTTTTGTTTTTGCGCGGTAACGTGCAACTGCTGCACAAACCTTCCGCCGCCATTGTCGGCAGCCGCCATGCCACGCCGCAGGCGATGCGGATTGCCAAAGATTTCGGCAGAGCGTTGAGCGAAAAGGATATTCCCGTCGTGTCGGGTATGGCTTCAGGTATCGACACCGCCGCCCATCAAGGCGCGTTGCAGGCGGGCGGCGGCACCATCGCCGTATGGGGGACGGGCATAGACCGCATTTACCCGCCGTCCAATAAAAACCTTGCCTATGAAATCGCCGAAAAAGGATTGATTGTCAGCGAGTTTCCTTTGGATACGCGGCCGTTTGCGGGCAACTTTCCGCGCCGCAACCGCCTGATTGCCGCGTTGTCGCAGGTTACGCTGGTGGTTGAAGCCGCGTTGGAATCCGGTTCGCTGATTACCGCCAAGCTGGCGGCGGAGATGGGACGGGAGGTGATGGCGGTGCCCGGTTCGATAGACAATCCGCACAGCAAAGGCTGTCATAAGCTGATTAAAGACGGCGCGAAATTGGTGGAATGTTTGGACGACATCCTTCACGAATGTCCGGGGCTATTGCAAAATGCGGCAGTTCCATCATATTCTATAAATAAGAAAAACAAAAAAACGGAAAAACGCACTGCCGTCAGAGAGACGTCGTCTGAATCTGTTTTGCCGTTTTCAGACGACCTTCATGTCCGAAAACAGCCGGCGCAAGCCAATACGGTTGCCGCGCCGACAGCGGAAGACGAGCTGCTGGACGCCATGGGTTACGACCCCGTGCATCCCGATATATTGGCGCAGCAAACCGCATGGGCGGCGGCAGACGTTTACGCCCGACTGCTGGAGTACGAACTCGACGGCATCGTCGCCGCCTTGCCGGGCGGACGCTATCAGCGCATAAAAGCATAATTGATTCATTCATTAAGGAACCAGCATGACAGAAGTCATCGCCTATCTCATCGAACACTTCCAAGATTTCGACAACTGCCCGCCGCCGGAGGATTTGGGCCGCCTGTTGGAAGATGCGGGTTTTGACGTAACGGAAATCGGCAATACGCTGATGATGATGGAAGTGTTGTTCAACACGTCCGAATTCGCCGCCGCGCCGTTCGACAGCCATGCCCTGCGCGTGTATTGCAACGAGGAAGTGGAAAACCTGCCGCAGGAAGTCATGGGGCTGATGCAGTATTTGGTTGCCGAACGCGCCATCACTTACGAGCAGCGCGAAATCGTCATCCACGCCCTGATGCACATCCCGCCCGAAGAAATCACACTCGATACGGCGAAAGTGCTGGTGTTGCTCTTGTTGTGGGCGCACAAAAGCGAATTGCCCGTCTTAATCGGCGATGACCTGATGGGCGCGCTCAACGGCAAAGCGACCATGCATTAAACCTTTTCAGACGACCTTTTGACGCAGCTTGTTCAGAAAGGTCGTCTGAAACGCATCATCCAATACATTAAAAGAGAACAAACAATGGCGAAAAACCTCTTAATCGTCGAATCACCGTCCAAAGCCAAAACCCTGAAAAAATACCTTGGCGGCGATTTCGAAATTCTGGCCTCCTACGGCCACGTCCGCGACCTCGTCCCCAAAAACGGTGCCGTCGATCCCGAACACGACTTCGCCATGAAATACGAGCTGATCAAACGCAACGCCAAACACGTCGATGCGATTGTCGCGGGAGCCAAAGAAGCCGAAAACATCTACCTCGCAACCGACCCGGATAGGGAAGGCGAAGCGATTTCCTGGCATCTTTTTGAAATCCTCAAATCCAAACGCGGTCTGAAAAACATCAAGCCGCAGCGTGTCGTGTTCCACGAAATCACCAAAAATGCCGTGCTCGATGCCGTCGCCAACCCGCGCGAAATCGAAATGGACTTGGTGGATGCGCAACAAGCCCGCCGAGCTTTGGACTATTTGGTCGGTTTCAACCTCTCGCCATTGTTGTGGAAAAAAATCCGACGCGGTTTGAGTGCGGGCCGTGTGCAAAGTCCCGCCCTGCGTTTGATTTGCGAACGCGAAAACGAAATCCGTGCCTTTGAAGCGCAGGAATATTGGACGGTGCATCTCGACAGCCACAAAGGCCGCAGCAAGTTCACCGCCAAACTCGCCCAATACAACGGCGCGAAACTCGAACAATTCGACCTGCCGAACGAAGCCGCGCAAGCCGACGTGTTGAAAGAACTCGAAGGCAAAGAGGCCGTCGTTACCGCCATCGAAAAGAAAAAGCGCAGCCGCAATCCTGCTGCGCCGTTCACCACTTCTACCATGCAGCAGGATGCCGTGCGCAAACTCGGCTTCACCACCGACCGCACCATGCGTACCGCCCAGCAGCTTTACGAAGGTATAGACGTAGGGCAGGGCGCCATCGGTCTGATTACCTATATGCGTACCGACAGCGTGAATTTGGCCGATGAAGCGTTAACCGAAATCCGCCATTACATCGAAAACAAAATCGGCAAAGAATATCTGCCGAGTGCCGCCAAACAATACAAAACCAAATCCAAAAACGCTCAAGAAGCCCACGAGGCGATTCGTCCGACTTCCGTGTACCGCACGCCCGAAAGCGTCAAACCCTTCCTGAGCGCAGACCAGTTCAAACTCTATCAAATGATTTGGCAGCGCACCGTCGCCTGTCAGATGACGCCCGCCAAATTCGACCAAACCACCGTCGATATTACCGTCGGCAAAGGCGTATTCCGCGTAACCGGACAAGTGCAAACCTTCGCAGGCTTCCTCAGCGTTTACGAAGAAAGCAGCGACGATGAAGAAGGCGAAGACAGCAAAAAACTGCCCGAAATGAGCGAAGGCGACAAATTGCCCGTGGACAAACTCTACGGCGAGCAACACTTCACCACCCCGCCGCCGCGCTACAACGAAGCCACGCTGGTTAAAGCCCTCGAAGAATACGGCATCGGCCGCCCCTCGACTTACGCCAGCATCATATCCACGCTCAAAGACCGCGAATACGTTACCCTTGAGCAAAAACGCTTCATGCCCACCGATACGGGCGACATCGTCAACAAATTCCTGACCGAACACTTTGCCCAATACGTCGACTACCACTTCACCGCGAAACTTGAAGACCAGCTCGACGAAATCGCCGACGGCAAACGCCGCTGGATTCCCGTGATGGACAAATTCTGGAAACCGTTCATCAAGCAAGTGGAAGAAAAAGAAGGCATCGAACGCGCCAAATTCACCACGCAGGAACTCGACGAAACCTGCCCCAAATGCGGCGAACACAAACTGCAAATCAAGTTCGGCAAAATGGGCCGCTTCGTCGCCTGCGCCGGCTATCCCGAGTGCAGCTACACGCGCAACGTCAACGAAACTGCCGAAGAAGCCGCCGAGCGCATCGCCAAAGCCGAAGCCGAACAGGCAGAACTCGACGGGCGCGAATGCCCAAAATGCGGCGGACGGCTGGTGTATAAATACAGCCGCACCGGCAGCAAATTCATCGGCTGCGCCAACTACCCCAAATGCAAACACGTCGAGCCGCTGGAAAAACCCAAAGATACCGGCGTCCAATGCCCGCAATGCAAAAAAGGCAACCTCGTCGAGCGCAAATCCCGCTACGGCAAACTGTTTTACAGTTGCAGCACCTATCCCGACTGCAACTACGCCACTTGGAACCCGCCCGTCGCCGAAGAATGCCCGAACTGCCATTGGCCGGTCTTGACCATCAAAACCACCAAACGCTGGGGCGTGGAAAAAGTCTGCCCGCAAAAAGAATGCGGCTGGAAAGAGCAGATTGAACCGCCTGCACCGAAAGAGTGAGATTAGGTTGGTTTGAAAGAGAAAAGGTCGTCTGAAAAATTTTCAGACGACCTTTTCAGTTTCATTAAGAAGGGATTTAACGCCTTGCAAAAACCAGTGTGGCAAGAAAGAATAAACTGACTATCAAAGCAACGGTTTTGCCGATCAAGGGCAGGCAAAAGACGAACCAAAGCAGACCGCGCCCCAAGTTCGGAATCAATCCCAAGTGGCGGTAATATTCGTCAAAGAAATGGGCGTGGGCGGTGAAGGCAATCACGCCGCCGATATAAACACCCAAAAAAATTTTCCAAAGCGGCATTGTCAGCCATCCATATTTTCATTAAGTATTATGGTTAATAGACTGAAAAAACGGTGGGAAAGTTCTAATGGCGAACGTAAGCGACCTTTTTATTTGAGAAAATATTTTATAATTTATAAAATTTTGTAAGTTTACCATCATAAAAAATAAATTTTTGCGATGGGTAGATTTGTTTTCATGCGGCCTTAAATGAAAAAAAAACGCTGCTGTATAATCGCTGCTTTGTCATTCTTTAGAGGTCGTCTGAAACTGTCGGACGATCCGTTTTAATTATGAGTAAACACAGCAAACATTCAAATCAAGTCCGTATCATCGGCGGGCAATGCAGGGGACGGAAACTGGTTTTTGCAGATGCGGACGGTCTGCGTCCAACGCCTGACAGTGTCCGCGAAAAACTTTTTAATTGGCTGGGTCAGGATTTGACCGGTCTGAATGCGTTGGATTTGTTTGCCGGAAGCGGCGCGTTGGGATTTGAGGCCGCGTCCCGTAACGCGAAGAGGGTGGTGCTGGCAGATAATAATCGCAAAACTGCCGATATGCTGCGGCAAAACGCCAGAGCATTGGGTTTGGATAAACTGGAAATCCTCAATACCGATGGCCTTGCGTATCTGCAGAGGTCGTCTGAAAAGTTTGATGTGGTCTTTTTGGATCCGCCGTTTGCGTGGCGGGATTGGGAAAATTTGTTTGCTTCTTTGAAAAACAGCTTGAAAAACGGGGCAATGGTCTATATTGAAGCAGGGGAGCTGCCCGATTTCCCCGAGTGGCTGGAGCCTTATCGCGAAGGACGGGCGGGTAAGAGCGGTTTTGTGCTCTTGCAGTTTGTCCAAGTAGCTGAATAGTAAGAGATTTGAGAATCATTACCAGGGTGTAAACATTCGCCTAAACGGATTGTTTTTGACGCGTTTGTGCTATAATCCGCGCCCAATCGGTTTTGATAATTTAAATGAAAAAGGAAAAGAAATGTCGCTCTTTATTACAGATGAGTGCATTAACTGTGACGTTTGCGAGCCGGAGTGCCCCAATGACGCCATCTCGCAAGGCGAGGAAATTTACGAAATCAACCCTAATTTGTGTACGCAGTGCGTAGGCCATTACGATGAGCCGCAATGTCAGCAGGTATGCCCCGTGGACTGCATCCTGATTGATGAAGAGCATCCGGAAACGCACGAAGAGCTGATGGCAAAATACGAAAAAATCATTCAGTTCAAATAAATTCTTTTTTAAAGCAATAAATTGAGTGATTTTAAGAAAACAAAATTAAAAAAGAACTTGACGAAAATCTGAGTCACGAATAAACTTGCGTTCTCTTTTGGTGGGATTCCCGAGCGGTCAAAGGGGGCAGACTGTAAATCTGTTGCGAGAGCTTCGAAGGTTCGAATCCTTCTCCCACCACCAAATTCCAATGTGTTGGAGCATTGATGCAGTAAGTCTGCGGGTGTAGCTCAATGGTAGAGCAGAAGCCTTCCAAGCTTACGGTGAGGGTTCGATTCCCTTCACCCGCTCCAATAGTCTATTGGCCCATGTAGCTCAGGGGTAGAGCACTCCCTTGGTAAGGGAGAGGCCGGCAGTTCAAATCTGCCCATGGGCACCAAATACCATTTTCTCAGTATTTTAAAGATAGGAAATTTGCCATGGCAAAGGAAAAATTTGAACGTAGCAAACCGCACGTAA